>DATDEH010000092.1 GCA_036523395.1 Candidatus Limnocylindria bacterium
GAAGGCGTCGCTCATCTCGCGCGAGGTCGTAGCCGACTCGATCGAGCTCGTCGCGCGCGGCCATCTGTTCGACGCGATCGTGTGTGTGAGCGGCTGCGACAAGACGATCCCGGGGACCGTGATGGCGCTCGCGCGCCTCGACATCCCAGGGCTCATGGTCTACGGCGGGTCGATCATGCCCGGCCGCTTCCAAGGCCACGACGTCACCATCGGGGATGTCTATGAGGCGGTGGGAAAGCACGCCGTCGGGAAGATGAGCGACGCGGAGCTTCGGGACCTCGAGGTCCACGCCTGCCCCGGTGCTGGCGCGTGCGGCGGCCAGTTCACCGCGAACACGATGGCGACAGCGTTCGAGGCCCTTGGCATCTCGCCAGCCGGTTCGTCAGGCGTGCCTGCGACCGACCCGCGCCGCCGCGAGGTCATGAAGGGCGCAGGTCGTCGCGTGATGGAGCTGCTGCGCGACGGCGTCCGCCCGCGGCAGATCATCACACGCCCCGCGCTCGAGAACGCGATCGCCGCGGTGATGGCGACGGGTGGATCGACGAACGCGGTGCTGCACCTGCTCGCGGTCGCGCGCGAGGCTGGCGTCGAGCTGGCCCTCGACGACTTCGACCGCATCAGCGCCAAGACGCCGCTCCTCGCCGACATGAAGCCCTGGGGTCGCTTCAACGCGCCGGACATGGACAGTGCCGGCGGCATCATGCTCGTGCTGCAGCGGCTGCTCGACGCGAAGCTCCTCAACGCCGATGCGCTCACCGTCACGGGGCGAACCATCGGCGTCGAAGCGCGCGCGGCGAAGGAGACAGCGGGTCAGGAGGTCGTGCGTCCGCTCGCGAAGCCGCTCGCGCCGAGCGGCGGCATGGTGATCCTCAAGGGCTCGCTCGCACCCGACGGCGGTGTGATGAAGGTCGCCGGACATCTCATGGAGGCGCGGCGCTTCACCGCGCGCGTGTTCGATCGCGAAGAAGACGCGTTCGCCGCGGTCGTCGCCGGGAAGATCAAAGAGGGTGACTGCGTCGTGATCCGTTATGAGGGCCCGAAAGGCGGACCCGGGATGCGCGAGATGCTCGGCGTCACCGGCGCGATCGTTGGCGCGGGGCTCGCCGAGAAGGTCTCGCTCATCACCGATGGGCGTTTCTCCGGCGCGACGCACGGCCACGTCGTCGGGCACATCGCGCCCGAGGCCGCGGTCGGCGGTCCGATCGCGGCGATCCATGACGGCGACACGATCCTCATCGATCCGGCGAAGCGCCGGCTGGATCTGGACGTTCCGGCTGACGAGATGCGCCGCAGGCTGGCGGCAACGGAAGCGCCCTCGGCCCGATACAAGACGGGCGCGATGGCGAAGTACGCGAAGCTCGTCTCATCTGCCAGCAGCGGAGCGGTGACAGGCCAGTAGTTAGCGGCGACGCGTGCTCGTCTTCTTCGTGCCCAGCTGCTCAGCGAAGCCGCGGCTGATCGCGAGGTACTTCTTGAGCTCGCCAGTGCGAGCGAACAGCTCCGAGGGTACCGCGACGAAGTCCTTCATGACCACGCCGTGTTGGACCACGACTTTCGTCTTGTACTTCTTCATGAACGACTCACGCTCGTCCGGCGGGAGCCGCAGGCGCAGGTCACCGGTCGGCGAAAGGTACGTGAACATCTTGCCGTTCGCCGACGTGTAAGGGATCGTCGCGCCTTTGCGCTCGATCTTCGGATCGGTCGCGATCAGCTTGTCGTAGAGAGCCAGCTTTGCGGCGGGGATCGCGCTCGTCGGTTTCCTGGCGGCCACCGCTTTTGAGCCTACCTCTGGAAACGAAAGCGCCCCCGCCGCGCTGCGACGGGGGCGCCTGCGAAACTCGCGAAGCTGGTTACTTGGGCTTCGCCACTACGGCAGCCACGGCGACCTTCGGTTTGTCTTCGAAGTCCGCCTGAGCGACGAGCTCGCGCCAACCCGGCACGGGCTCGATCTTCGTGATGCGGTAGGACTTGTGATTCACCTCGATGAGCTTGCCGACGATCGCGCCGTAGGCGACAGCCGACTGCCCATTGAAAGGTCCACCGTGGAGCTTGACCGTGACGCTAGCGGTGGATGATTTCAACGGGGAGGCCGGCGATCTCCGCCGG
>DATDEH010000093.1 GCA_036523395.1 Candidatus Limnocylindria bacterium
CTGTGGAGATGGGGGAGGGTCGAACTCCCCGTCCAAGGCCATTGAAGCGAGTGCTTCTACGAGCGTAGTCGGCGTTTTTTTGTCTCAGGGCTCCTAGCGCGCACCGACGCGCTCTTGGCTCCCCCAGGCCGGAAATCTTGAGTCCGCCTACCAGCCGATCAGCGGACAGCACCTTCGCTTCTTTCGCCCTTCCCGGCCCGCGAAGGGGAGACCGGGAGGACGCTCACTGACTAGGCAGCGAGTGCGTAAGAAGTGTTGCCAGTTATCTGGCTGCCGTTCGGATTAACGAGGAGGAACAGCATTCCTCGGCTCGCGACGCTCACGTCGCCTGCCCTGTCGAAACCACGCATCCCCGTGGCCCTTTCAGGCACCATCAATTCTAACCTTGATGCGTGCGTTTCTCTTCCTTGCGCTCCTGCTCACCGCGGGCTGCTCGGGATCCCCGCCCCGCGCCTCGACCGCCTCGCCCGCGACCGCGGCCGCGTCCACACTGGCACGCGTGACGCTGAGTCCCACCGTGACCCCAACGCCCTCGCCCACCGCCGCGATCCGCTACGTCGCGATCGGCGCCTCCGACACCGTCGGCGTCGGCGCGACCGATCCGGCGACGGGTTCGTGGCCGGCGCGCATCGCGAGCCTCCTGCCGCCGGGCAGCGCGTTCGTGAACGTCGGCGTCTCCGGATCCATCGCGCTGCAGGCGCGCACCGCGCAGCTGCCCGGTGCGGTCGCGCAGCGCCCGACCGTGGTCTCGATCTGGCTCGCGGTGAACGACATGAACGCGACCATCGAGCCCGCGTCGTTCGCGAACGATCTCGGAGCGATCGTGGACGGGCTCGTGTCGGGCACCGAGGCGAAGATCTTCGTCGGCAACGTGCCCGATCTGCGACCTGTCCCGGCCTACAAGGACGCGGACAAGGTGGCGCTCTTCGGGCTCATTACCGCGTACAACGCCGCGATCGCGACCATCGCCGCGAAATACCCCGGACGCGTCGTCGTGGTCGATCTCTACACCGGTAGCGCGCCCCTGGTGAGCACGATCACCGTTTCCGGCGACGGCTTCCATCCGTCCGATGCTGGCTATCAGCTGATCGCGGACCGTTTCGCCGCAGCGATGCGCGCCAGCGGCATCCCGCTCCGCTAGACCTCCGCCGGCGCAGCGTCCGCGTTCAGCGGCACGGGCGCGCGCACCAGTTGTGCGAGCACGAGCGCTCCGGTCGTCATGAGCAGCGTGCCCAGCACGAGGACCACCTGCGGTTGGACCACGTCGAGCATGGCCGCCGCGAGGAAGGGCGCGGTCGTGCCGCGCACGCCGAGAAGGAATGCGTTCGCCGCGGCGTACTCGGCGATGCGAGCGCGCGGCGCCATGTGCACGATGTTCGTGAACGCGGTGAGCTCGCCGCTCGAAACAGCGACGCCGATGATCACCGCCACGGGTATGAGCGCCCACGTGCCCGGCGCCACGAGGTACCCGATCGGCACCAGCAGAGTGAGCAGCGTTGCGAGCAGGGTCTGGCGCAGCGTCGAGCCGCGGTCGATGAGCCGGCCGACGACCGGATACGCGACGATCTGCACGGCGGATTGCACGATGGCGAGCGTTCCGACGAACGCGGTCGACGCGTCGAAATGGTCCACCAGCATGATCGGGAAGACCGCGAAGTTCATGAGGTTGCCGGTGCCGAAGATCGTGAACGCGAGCAGCAGCTTGCGGTAACGGACATCTGCCCACACGTCGCGCGCGATCGCAAGAGCCGGCCGGCGGGCCGGAGGGGCCGCGGGACCTTCGTAACGAATGGCGAAGAACGCCACCGCGCCGGGCAGGCCGATCAGCGCTGCGGCCGCGAAGACCCACTGCGCGGGAAAGACGCCGATGAAGGTGCCCGCGAGCGCGGCGGTGCCGATGCCCGCGATGGACGCGCCCACTCGGACGTTGCCCATCGCGAACGCGCGCTCGCGGTCGGGATAGATGCCCTGCATGAGGGCCGTGTAGGCGGCGATATTCGAGACGGTGATGATCCAGAACGTGACGCTGGTGAGCGCGAGCATGAACGGCGTCGCCGCGAGAAGGACCAGGGCGAGGAAGACGACGCGCGAGAGCGTCGCAGCGCCGGCGACGACACGCACGATCGGCAGGTGGGCGAGCAGATAGGCCCCGATGGGCGAGAGCAGATTTCCGATGAACGGGCCCGCGACGACGATCGCGACGTCCGTCGTCGACCCGCCCATGCGCCGGACGACCACGGGCATGAAGGCGACGAGGACCGTCACGAAGGCGCCCGCACAGATCCCGCTGAAGAGGTCGATGCGGAAGTTGCGGCGGACGCGCGCTGGCAGCCAGTTGGGGTCGGTCAAGGTACGGAAGCTAACGGCGCCTCAGGTGCTGTGTCACCGGCCCCGAGCGATCACGGGCCGCGTTCGGGACGAGGTCGATAGCCTCCAGGCCGTGGCCCGAAGCCGCGGCGCGGTCCGTACCCGCCGGTCCCCGGCCCGCCAGGCTGCCGGGGGCGGAAACCGCCACCGCTGGGTGGCCCTTCGCGGAACGGCCCGCGGGCACCGGGCGCGGTCGAGCTGATCACGACCCGGCGGTTCGGCTCCATACCCACCGACTCGGTCTTCAGGCCTGGTTGGCCCTGCACCGAGAGGTGCACGATGCGTCGCTCGTAGGCGAGCATCGGCTCGAGCGTCACCGCCTGACCGCTCGCGCGCACGCGCGACGCGACGCGCTGCGCGATCTCGCGGAGCTGGTCTTCGCGCCGGCGCCGATACCCCTCGATGTCCACCGGCACATGAACTGACCGGCCGACCTTCTTCGAGGTGATGGCGCTCACGATCTGCTGCAGGGCGACGAGGTTCTCGCCACCGCGACCGATGAGTGCGCCGAGGTCGGCGCCGAGGACGTCGACGCCCTCCATGCCCGGACGGTCCTCGAGCGCGACCTCGGCGTCCACGCCCATCGCGTCGAGCAATTCGCGCAGCACGGTCGCGCCGAGCGCGAGCTCCTCCGCGAACGCCGGCGAGGCCTCCTCGCCCTCCTCGTCACGCGCGCGCGCCCCGGCGTCGGGACGGCGCGGGACCTCGGCCTCGTCGATGAGCGGCTCGGGCTCCGCGGCGCGCTCGTCCTCCTGGAACGAGAGCAGCACGCGCGCGTCCTCACCGCCCATACCCAGCACGTTCGCGGGCTTGCCCTTTTCGAGGATCTCGATGTCGACCTCGGTGCGTTTGCGGCCGAGTGCCCTCAGTCCGCGCTCGATCGCCTCTTCAACGGTGCGGCCCGTGAATTCCTCACCACGAAGTGGACTCATCTCTTCCCCCTCCTGCGTCCGCGACGGCGGCCACCACCCGACGCGCTCGGCGTCGTGGTCTCTTCCTCACGTTCGTCCGACTCTTCGTCGTCCTTTTCCTTCATGTCCTTACGCGCCTCGGCGATCGCTGCCTGCTCCCGACGGTGCAGCTCGCGGTCCGCGGGTGTTGGGATGCCTCGCAGGAACGGGAGGTACTTGGGCAGCTGCCCCCAGCCACTCACGAAATACTGCTGCACGATCTGGAACAGCGTGGTCGCGATCCAGTAGAGCGTCAGGCCCGCCGGGAATTGCGCGCCGATGAACACGGTGATGAGCGGGAACGTGTAGGCCATCGACTGCGTCATGCGCTGGGCCGGGTCATCGCTCTTGACCTGCTTCACGGGCATCGCCATCACAGAAGCGACGAGCTGCACGAGTCCGGCGAGGACGGGCAGGATGAAGAACGGGTCGGGGTGCTGCAGGCCACGGGAGATCCACGGGAGCCAGTGCGCGGTCGTGTCGAGCGAGCCGTCCTGGGGGATCGGATTGAAGATGAACGCGTAACGAAAGCTTTCGACCATGTCGTGCGACAGGCCTGGGCAGAGGTTCCCTGGCGGCGGTCCGAGGCCGCAGCCCAGCTGGAGCAGCGAGTTGTACAGCGCGATGAGCAGAGGCATCTGGAGCACAAGCGGCAGGCACCCGGCAGCGGGATTCACGCCGCGCTCGCTGTACAGCTTCATCTGTTCCTGGCTGAAGCGTTGGCGATCCTTGCCGTACTTCTTCTTGAGCTCCTCCATCGCGGGCGCGACCTCTTGCATCGCGCGCTGCGAGCGGATCTGCGTGACGTACAGCGGATACAGCGCGAGTCGGATGAGGATCGTCACGAAGATCACGGCTAGGCCGAAATCGCGCACGATCGAGTACGCGAAGAGAGTGAGATTCATGATCGGATGGACGAGCAGCGAGTTCCAGAGGGTCAGGATGTCCATCAGTGCTCCGGCACGGGGTCATACCCACCGCGACTGAACGGATTGCACGAGACCAGGCGGCGCGTGGCGAGCCAACCGCCCCGCAGCACGCCGTGCCGCTCGATCGCCTCCATCGCGTATTCGGAGCACGTGGGCGTGTAGCGGCATGCGGAAGGAAGCCCTGGGCTCACGCGCGTCTTGTAGAAGCGCAGCAGCCACAGCGCGAGCGCCTTCATTCGCGTGTGTGGCGCGCGGTGCCGAGCGCGGCCACCGCCGCCGCTCGAAGCGCCGAAAAATCCGCGGATATCGCCTCGCGGCGTACGGTCACGACGATGTCCTGCGCGAGCGCGGTGTCCATGGCCTCGCAGGCCAGACGGAATGCCTCGCGAACGCGACGACGCGCGCGATTGCGGACCGTGGAGATGCCCACCGTACGGGGCGCGGACACCGCGAGGCGCATGACGTTCAATTCGTTGGGGCGTAGCCGCGCGACGAAAGCAGCGTCACGGACGCCGCGCCCGCTCTTGCGTGCGGCGGCGATATCGGTGGATCGCCGCAGGCGTGCGGCGTTCATGGCTGCGAGGTCGTTCAGGCGACGGTCAGGCGCTTCCGTCCACGCGCGCGACGCTGCGCCAGCACTTTGCGGCCGCCCGTCGTCTTCATGCGCGCGCGAAAACCGTGCACTCGCGCGCGGCGACGCGTCTTCGGCTGATACGTGCGCTTCACGAACTGTCCCTTCTCCCCCGAAAAAAATGGACGAATGAAACATCAATAGATATCTGCTGTGTGTGCGAGAAGTCTAGCAGTGTGCCTGTGCTACTGTTCCGTGGCTTCCAGCGGGCGGATCTTTTCCTTATCTCCGCGTTCGGTGTGGCGGCACTCGCGTGATCGTGTTGTGGGGGCGTCGTGATGTTCGAGCGCAGAGAAGGGGAGCCGTTGAACCTGAAGCAGCTCTGGCACGCGGCCCTCGGCGAGCTGCAGCTTGGACTCACCAAGGCCAACTACGACACCTGGTTCAAAGACACCGCGATCGTTTCCGAAGAGGACGACGTGTACTGCGTCGGCGTTCCCAACGCCTTCGCTCGGGAGTGGCTCGAGAACAAATACCGCCAACAGGTGCGTGATGCCCTCCGGCACCTCGTGGGGCGGACGGTCGACGTCCGTTTCGTGACACTCACGGCAGCGTCGGTCCGCTCGGACCGTCCGGTGGCGGCCTCTGGTGGCGCCGGGGGCGCCGCGTCCGCACCGACAGGGACCGCGCCGGCACAGGAACGCCGCGACGCCACCGCGGCGGCGCTGCTCAATGCGCGTTATACGTTCTCGACGTTCGTGGTCGGATCGAACAACCGTCTGGCTCACGCCGCCGCGCTGTCCGTCGCCGAGCGTCCGGGCCACAGCTATAACCCGCTGTTCATCTACGGCGGCTCGGGCCTCGGAAAGACGCATCTCATGCACGCGATCGGTCATGCGGTCATCTCTCGCCACCCCAAGAAGCGCGTCGCTTACGCGACGAGCGAAAAGTTCACCAACGAATTCATCAACTCGATCCGCGGCCAGAAGAGCGAGGAGTTCCGCGAGCGATATCGCCGCATCGACGTGCTCCTCATCGACGACATCCAGTTCCTCACGGGCAAAGAGGGAACGCAGGAAGAGTTCTTCCACACTTTCAACGCCATCCACGAGGAGGGGAAGCAGATCGTCCTATCGAGTGACCGGCCACCGAAGGCGATCGAGCGTCTCGAGGACCGGTTGCGTTCGAGATTCGAGTGGGGACTCATCGCGGACATCTCCACACCGGACCTCGAGACGCGCATCGCGATCCTGCGCGCCAAGGCGGAGGCGCAGTCCGTCGCGGTCCCGCCACCGGTCATCGATTTCCTCGCACAGCGGATCGTCTCGAACATCCGCGAGCTCGAGGGGGCGCTCACGCGGATCGTCGCGTACGCGACCCTCAGCGCGGTCCCCGTCACGACACAGCTCGCGCAGGAGATGCTCCAGAACATCCTGTACAACCCGCGGCAGAAGACGCTCTCGCCCGATCGTATCGTCGAGACCGTCGCGCGCTACTACGGTGTGCCGTCCGAGCAGCTGCGCGGCAAGGCCCGCGACAAGCAGGTGGTGCTCCCGCGGCAGATCGCCATGTACCTCATGCGCGAGGAGACGGAGGCGCCCCTGATGCGGATCGGCGAGGCTCTCGGGGGACGCGACCACTCCACGGTCCTGCACGGCTGCGAGAAGATCGAGCGTGAGATGGCGGAGAACGACGACTTCCGCCGCGACGTCGGAGCGCTGCGGGAGATGCTGTACACGGAGTGACCGGGCGGGGGCCAAAATCCTCCGAAATTCCGATGGTTTCGCGTGGGTGTCCGGGTGTGGATAAGCCCACCCAATGTGTGGATAAGCGCACCCATTTGTGGACATGTCCACCAGGCGCTTGTGCGGGGAGCCGACTACCGTTGGATACCGGAACATTCGCTCACCGCGGCCGGCTCGCCGTCCCCAAACGCTCCTATCCCCATCCACAGGTCAAGCGTTACCGGCGTACCGCCCTGGAGCCGCGCCGGCGTGGGCGCAAGGCGACAACAGCATCTCGGAACGGTCATAGTCCACACCACTACTGCTGGTACCACCGTCTATATAGATCTCTGGGGAACGGTACGGGAGGGACCTCGTGAAGGTCACTTGTCTACAAGAGAACCTCGCGCGTGGACTTCAGATCGCGGGACGAGCGGTCTCGACGCGAGGCAGCCTGCCGATCCTCGGCAACGTCCTTCTGCGCACCGAGGGCGGCCGTCTGAAGCTCACCGCGACGAATCTCGAGGTGGGGATCAACTGCTGGGTGCCGGCGAAGGTCGACGATGAGGGCGCGATCACCGTACCGGCAAAGCTCTTTACCGATTTCGTGAATTCGCTCCCACCCGGTCCCACCGAGCTCTCGCTCAACGTCCGCACCAAGACCGTGCATCTGCGTCGCGACCCGTACGAAGCGAACTTCAAGGGCATGGATGCCGAGGAATTCCCGATCATCCCCGCGGCGCCGGACAAGCCGACGACGCGCGTGAGCAAGTCGACCCTTCGCCGCATGATCGGTGAGGTCGCCTTCGTCGCGACGACCGACGACAGCCGGCCGGTCCTGACCGGCGTGCTGACCACACTCGAGGGCGACAAGATCACCATGGCCGCGGCCGACCCCTATCGCCTCTCGGTGCGGAACGCGAAGCTGATGGACAAGATCGAGGGAAAGCTCGAGGTCATCATCCCGGCGCGCAGCCTGCAGGAAGTGCAGCGGATCATCGACGACTCCGACGACCCGGTCGACATCTTCGTCACGCCGAACGGCAGCCAGGTGATCTTCCACACACCCGAAGCAGATCTCGTCTCGCGCGTCATCGAGGGTCAGTTCCCGAACTACCGTCAGGTCATCCCGCAGGGGAAGCCGGCGACAAGGATCGTCGTGCAACGGGAAGAGCTGCTCCAGGCGACGCGCCTCGCCTCACTGTTCGCACGCGACTCCGCGAACATGCTCCGCTTCCAGGTGAATCCGGCGGATCATCCACCGCTCGTTATCAGCGCGAACGCGGCTGAGGTCGGCGATCAGACAGCGAAGGTCGACGCGTCGGTCGAGGGGCAGAACACGACCATCGCGTTCAACTCGCGGTTCATCGCCGACGCGCTGGGTAGCCTCACGGCGCCCGAGGTCGCGCTCGAGCTCGGCGGGCCGCTCGCGCCGGGCGTCGTCAAGATCGTCGGCGACCCGGACTACCTTCATGTGGTGATGCCGCTCCGCATCCCGGCCTAGACGTGCGCGTTTCCAAGCTCGCGCTGGAGGACTTCCGCAGCTACCCGCAGGTCGAGATGTCGCTCTCGCGCGGAGCCATCGCATTCATCGGACCCAACGGGGCGGGCAAGACGAATCTGCTCGAGGCGATCCACCTCATCGCGCGCGGGGATTCTCCGCGCGCGCATGACGACACCGAGTTGGTCCGCTGGGGCGCGACGACGGCGCGCGTCGGTACCGAGGTCGACCGCGCTGAAGACCACCGGCGCATCGAGACGCTGCTCTTCGCACCGCCTGAGGGCGAACGCCGCCGGCCGCGCCGCTATCTCCTCGACGGCGCGGGAAAGCGACCGGAAGACACCGCTGGGGAGCTGGTCGTCGTCGCGTTCTTTCCTGAGGACGTCGAGCTCCTGGTGGCCGCACCGAGCGGCCGGCGACGATTCCTCGACGCGATGCTGGGACAGATAGATCGCGCTCACCGGCGCGAGATGCGCGAGCTGCAGCGCGTCCTCGAGCAACGCAACGCGCTCCTGCGCGTGGCGCGCGAGGAGCTCGAGCTCCCGGAGGAAGAGATGGCGTTCTGGGACCGCGAGCTGGTGCGCCTCGCGGCCGCGATCTCACTCCGGCGATCGCGTCTGGTCGCGGACCTCGCCGTGCCGTTCGTGAGGGCGACCGAGCTCTTCACCGGTGCCGAAGGACTGTCGCTCGCGTACGCGGGACAGGTCGAGGGCGACACGCTCGAGGAGCGCACGCTCGGCTACCAGCGCGTTCTGCGCGAGAAGCGCGACCGCGAACGATGGCAGGGTGCATCGCTCGTTGGGCCGCAGCGCGACGACCTCGCCGTGACGTCCGCCGGCCGGATGCTGCCTGCGTTCGCGTCGCGTGGAGAGCATCGGAGCGCGGTGCTGTCGCTCAAGATCGCGGAAGCGGCGTGGCTCGCGTCGCGCGTCGGCGAACAACCGGTCTTCCTCCTCGACGACGTGCTCTCGGAGCTCGATGCCGGTCGGCGCGAGGCGCTCGCGCGCGCGATCCCCGAGGACGCCCAGGTGCTCCTCACCGCGGCGATCCCGACCGCCCTGCCGGACACGCTGCGCGAGCGGGCCACGCTCGTGCCCGTGCGACGAGGCCAGGTCGGATGAGACCGATCGCGCGGGCGATACAGAGCGCGCTCAGAACGTTCGGGCTCGACCAGGGCGTCGCGCGCGCGGACGCGGTGCGCGCGTGGCAGGATGCCGCGACGAAGATCCTGGGCGCGGACGCCGTGACAACGCGGGCGATCCGTGCCGATGGGGACACGCTCGTCGTGCTGGTCCCGACGGCGCAGTGGGCCGGCGAGATCCGGCTCCGGGAGCGCGATCTGCTCCAGGCTCTCGCGGACCGCGCGCCGGCGAGCCGCATCGCGCGTCTGCGGTGCGTGCCCTCGCCGTGACGCAGCAGGTCTGGGACACTCGGAAGCGATGCCGCAGCTGAGTTTCGTCACGACGGTCGGCAGCACGGCCGACGTCCGAGCAAGCCGGGCGGACGTGATCCTCGTCAACGAGCCCGAGACCGGCGCGACCCTCCGCACGAAGGGCCGGCTCTACCTGCTCTTCGAGTCGTCGCCGCCGGGGCCCGCGGAGAAGATCGCCCGTGAGATCGCCGAGCTCACGCGGCAGGAGTACTACTACGACCTTTCGGCGGGCATCGAGGTCTCGCTGCGGCGCGCGCTACGCCAGGCCAATCGCCGCGCGACGCAGCGCCTGCGCGAGAACCGCGGATCCATAACGCTCCAGTGCGCGTGCGCCGTGGTCGTGAACAACGAGCTGTACACGTCGCGCGTCGGCGGCGCACAGGTCTTTCTCGTGCGTCGCGCGCGGCTCTTCCTGCCGGGCGATGAGCCGGGCGAGCTTGCCGACTTCGTCCATCGCACGACGACACGTGAAGCAGCATCACTCGGCGTCGACGCCGATGTCCTGCCGAGGGTGTGGAGACAATCGATCGAGGCAGGCGACACCGTCATCCTTGCGAGCGCCGCGCTCGTCGACGGTCTCGGCGCGGAGGCGCTGAAGAACGCCGCCGTGACGCTCCACCCGAGATCGGCGGCCGAGCACATCCACAACCGGGCCGTCGCCGACGGCGTCACCGGCAGCGACGCGGTGATCTTCATCGAGGTCGCGCAGTCCACCGGTGCCGCGGTTCGCATCGCGCCCGAAGCGTCACCGATCCTGCGGCCCGAGGACGTCGCGATGGCCGACACGATCCGGTCGCGCCTCGACGGACTGGGTGGGATCCGAGAGAAGGTGACGCGGCTGCTCCGCGGCGCCGCGACACCGGTCACTTCTGCCGCGACCAAAGGCGTCGCGGTCGGGCTCGAGCTCATGCCGCGGCGGGGCGCGGCGCTCCCGCGACATCCCGACACCGCGCGCTCCCGCTCGAAGCGGCAGCGCCGCGCCATGACCACGCTCGCGGTGCTGCTCCTCGTGGCGGCCTCCGGCGTCGGCGCGCTCGCCTACCGCGACTACGAATCGAACAGCGCGGTGCGGAACTACCAGCTCGCGGTCGTGAATGCCGAGGATCTCATCGCGTCGGCGCATCGTTTGGTCGAGCGCACGTCGCCCGATGCGGATGCCGCGCGTGACAGGCTCGCGCAGGCGATCGCGAAGCTCGACGAAGCCAGCAAATCGACCTTCGCCGATACCGAGAAGATCGCGGCGCTGCGCGCGGACATCGCGGCGCTGAACGACCGCATGGACGGCGTGATCCTCGACCTCGCCCGTTTCGGGACGGGCACGAAGCTCGCGCAGGTCGTTGGGAACGTGAACGGCCTCTATGTCACCGATCCCGGATCGGGACGGCTCTGGCGCGTGTTCGGCGATCCGATCCAGCAGGGCCCGGTGCTGCAGCGCGGGGTCAAGGGCGTCGGCTCGCCGGTGCAGATCGCCCTCCAGGACTTCGCTGTGTACTCGCTCGACGACGCCGGCAAGCTCTGGCGGGCGGAGGGCGATCAGGTCGTCGACATCACGCCCGCCGACCACGACAAGTGGAAGACGCCCTCGGCGCTCGCGGTGTTCACGAACAACCTCTACGTCCTCGACAGCGAGACCGGTCAGCTGTGGAAGCACGAATCGAATGACGGCGCCCAGTTCCGACCGGCGATCGGGTATCTCTCCACGCCGCTCGCCCCGAACACCGCGCGTGCGCTCGCCGTCGACGGGGACGTGTGGATCGTGACCTCGGCCGGCGACGTGCAGCGCTTCCGGCGGAACGTGCTCGTCGCGACGGCCGCTCGGATCGACTTCGTCCCGCGCTGGGAAGGGACGGCGCCGCGCGCGAACGCGATCCAGGCGATCGATGCGCAGCGCTCGATCTACGTGCTCGACTCGGGCGGAAAGCTGGTCGTCCAGCTCACGCGCGACGGTCGCGAGCTCGCGCGGTTCGCGCTGCCGCCAGGGTTGCCCCCCGCCGCGGGTTTCTACGTGTCCGAATCGCTGCAGGTCGCCTACACACTTCATGGGACGAAGATCGTCGCGACGAGCATCGCGCGTTGATCCCGCTACGGGACCACAGTCCCGTACGCAGCGTCCCGATCGTGAATCGGCTCCTGCTCGCGATCAACCTCGTGGCCTGGATCTACGTCGTCTACCTGACGCGACAGCCGGGAGCGCTGGAGACGTTCTTCGACCGGTACTCGTTCGATTGGACGGAGTTCACCACGCGTGTCGCCGCGGGGGAGCTCGGCATCGACACGTTCGTGCCCCTCATCTCTCACATGTTCCTGCACGGCGGTTGGCTGCACGTGATCGGCAACATGCTCTATCTCTGGATCTTCGGCGACAACGTCGAGGACCGTTTCGGCAGCGCGCAGTACCTCGTGTTCTACCTGCTCTGCGGGATCGTCGCGGCGATCGGCCAAGGCCTCATCTCTCCGTCACCGATGGTCGGCGCTTCCGGCGCGATCGCGGGAGTGCTGGCCGCTTACCTGGTGATGTATCCGACCGCGCGCATCTCGACCCTCGTCTTCCTCGGGCTGTTCATCACCATCGTCGAATTGCCCGCGCTCATCGTGATCGGGATGTTCATCGTTCTTCAGGTGATCGAAGGCATCGCCGAGCTGAGACTGACTGGACACGCAGCCGCTCAGCAGGTCGCGTATTTCGCGCACATCTGGGGCTTCGGGGCCGGTCTGCTACTGCTTTCGTTCTTCCGCCGCAGCGATGCGGCACGCCGCGTGCGCTTCGGATGACCGGACGCATGCGACGGCGGCGCGAGTGGAGGTAGCCTAGGGCGATGCTCGTCCCATGCACGGTCGAGTCGGTGCGGGTGCATGTCCTCACGGGTCAGCACGTTGTCCTGCTGCAGGCGAAGGAGACCAATCGTCTTCTTCCGATCTGGATCGGCTCGGACCAGGCGCACAGCATCGCGACGCGCATCGCCGGCATCGCGAGCGAACGTCCGCTCACGCACGACCTGATGATGGATGTGCTCACGAAGCTCGGCGTCGAGATCACGCGCATCGTCGTGAAGGACCTCGTCGCCGACGATAACGGCGGCGGCGTGTTCCACGGCAGCCTGTTCCTGCAGCTCGGCGAGCGCGAGGTCGAGATCGACTGCCGGCCGTCCGACGCGATCGCGCTCGCGGTCCGCTGCGAGGCGCGCATCCTCGTGTCGGACACCGTGCTCGACCGCTCGGCGATCTCAGCCGAAAGCGAGGACGACGACAACATCGCGGTGTTCAAGGAGTTCATCCAGTCGCTTCCCGACGATCCGCCCGGGCAGGGGTCGAGCTAGAGGGCTCAGCCCTTCGGGCGCGCACCGAACCGCAGGCGCACGACACCGCGCAGGTCCTCGATCGACGTGCGCAGGATGTCAACCCGTGAGTCAGGGTCGTCGGTCCAATCCACGGGGACCTCGTGGACGCGCAGGCCGGCACGTTGCGCGAGGATGAGAAGCTCGGTATCGAAGAACCAGGCTTCATCCTTGACCTGCGGGAGCAGCTGCTTCGCGACCGAGGTGCGCACAGCCTTGAAGCCGCACTGCGCGTCGGTGAAGTGAGCCCCGAGGGCAAGCCGAAGCACCAGCATGTAGCAGCGCGATATGAACTCGCGTTTCAGTCCACGCCTGACGCGCGAACCGCGCGCGAGGCGGCTGCCGATCGCGAGCTCGCTGTGTCCGGATAGCAGCGGAGCCACGAGCGGCAGCAGGGCCCTCAGATCCGTCGAGAGGTCCACATCCATGTACGCGACGATCGGTGCGTCGCTCTGAAGCCAGGCCGCGCGAAGAGCGCGTCCGCGCCCCTTCTTGTCGAGGTGGACCACGCGAACGCGCGTGAGCTCATTCGCGAGACCTCTGGCGACGGACGCCGTCCCGTCCCGGCTCGCGTTGTCGGCGATCGTGATCACCGCGGGGAAGGGGAAGTCCGAACCGAGGTAGTCGTGCAAACGTCGCACGCTCCGACCGAGGTCGCGCTCCTCGTTGTAGACCGGGATGACGATATCGACGAGCGGCTCTTCGAGTCGTGCGGCCAACGCAGCGCAAGGTTAGCGTGTTGCGTCGGGATGACCTGGAGCGACCGCAGGATCGCGACGGCGCTCGCGGCCGCAGGTGCCGCGATATACCTCGTGGCGGGACTCGCCCTCCTCACCGACTACGACTACTACGGACGCCTCGCGCAGGCGCTCTTGCACGGGCAGTGGTGGCTCAACGAGGCACCGCCGTGGCTCAACGAGCTCGTGCCATGCGGAGCGGAGCGTTGGTGCGTGGTCTATCCACCGCTTCCGGCGATCCTCGCCGTCCCGTTCGCCGCGTTGCTGCCGACAGCCCTGGCGCAGGTGCTCGTCTCGCGGGTCCTGGGCGGCATTTCCGCCGGCATCCTGTACCTGGCGCTTCGCGCATTCGGCGCACCACGCGCCGTCGCGATCGCCGGGGCGATCCTCTCGACGTTCGGCACCACGCTGTTCTTCTCGAGCGTGGACGGACGCGCGTGGTACGCGGCGCATGCGGTGGCGATGCCGTTCCTGTCGGCCGCCTTTCTCTTCGCGGCGCGCGGCGAGCGCGCGTGGCTGGTCGGCGCGTGCATCGGTCTTGCGGCGCTCGCGCGTCTCCCCGTCGCCGCGGCGGCTCCCGCTCTCGCGCTGCTGCTCGCACGCCGTGCCGGGAAGCCATATCTCCGAGCGCTCACCCCGGTCGTGCTCGGCGGCGTGCCCTTCGCGCTCGTCTACGTCGGTTACGACCTGCTCAGATGGGGTTCGCTCTTCGATGTCGGGTACGTGCAGCTCACGCAGGGCGACATTTTCTTCACGCGTGGCCTCTTGTCGCCGTTCTATCTGCCACGCCACTTCTACGCGATCTTCCTCGAGCCGCCGGATCTCGTTGAGGGAACGCCGTTCTTCCTGCGACCGCGTGGCATCGGCATGGCGCTGTTCCTGACGACGCCGGCCTTCCTGTGGCTATTCGGCGGGCTTCGGACGCTGCGGCGTGACATCGGCATCGCCGCGGTCGCGGTCGCCGGGCTGCTCGCTCTCGCGCCGGACATCTTCCACGGGACGGTCGGCTTCCAGCAGTTCGGCTATCGCTTCTCGATCGACGCGCAGCCGTTCCTCATCGCGCTCGCGCTCGTGGGTGATGCGCGCGCCGGCTCGACCTGGCGCTCGCGCCCATCGTGGCTGTTCGTCGCGGTCGTCGTCCTGTCGATCGCGATCAATCTCTACGCGACGATCGCGATCACGCGCTTCGACTACTGGCAGTGATGCGCCGGTACATCGCAGGGGGAGGGCAACCTGCAACCCCGTTCATCGCAGGGGGAGAACCCCCTGCAACCCCCCCAGGGGCTTCGCCCCCGCAGGCCGACCGAAGAGCGCACCTCGCCATCGCCGGCCTGATCACCGTCGGTGTGGCGGTGCGCCTGCTGACGCTGCGCTCACCGGGTTTCGTCACCGACGTGGGCACGTTCCAAGCGTGGGCCGAGCACATGGTCCAGGTCGGCCCGGGCGGGTTCTATTCGCCGGACTATTTCAGCGACTACCCGCCCGGGTATCTCTACATCCTCTGGTTCCTCGGCGCGCTCTTGGACGGCGAGTTCCTCCGCCTCGCAGTGAAGGCAGCGAGCATCCCGGCCGACGTTGCCATTGCGACGCTGGCGGCGATGCTCGCGTGGCGCCACGCGGGACGCGGCAACGCGATCCTGGCCGCGGGCCTGTGGTCGCTCTCACCGGGTGCGATCTTCGCCGGACCGTACTGGGGCCAGATCGACTCCGTCGGATCCCTTCCACTGTTCGCCGCGCTTGTCGCCGCGGGCCGTGGCCGCTGGGCGACGGCCGGCACGCTCGCGGCCATCGCGGCGATGATCAAGCCGCAGTTCGGCATCGGCGCGATCGTGATCGGCGCCGCCGTCCTCATCGAGCTGCTCCGCCTTCGACGCTGGGAGCCACTTGTCCGCGTCGGCGTCGCGGGGGTCCTGACCGCGCTCGTGCTCGGCGCGCCCTTCCGGGCCGGTCCCGCGGAGCTCTTCGAGCTCGTACGGCAGGCAGCCGCGTTCTATCAATACACGTCGCTGTTCGCGTTCAACGTGTGGTCGATCGTCGGCGACTTCTGGAAGCCAGATGCCGCCTACTTCGGTCCCGGCGTGGTCCTGCTCGTCGCAGGCCTGCTTGTCGCGTGCCTGCCGCTGTGGCAGCGCCGCGACACCGCGGCGTTCCTCGCAGCGGGCGCGATCGCCGCCTGCGCCTTCTACTTCCTTCCGACCCGCGCGCACGAGCGGTACCTCTTCCCGGTGTTCGTGCTCCTCCTTCCGCTGGCGGCGACACGCGCGCGTCTCCTCTGGCCGTATGTGTCGCTCTCGCTGCTGTTCGCGCTGTCGCTCTACTTCGCGTTCACGCGCTATGACGGGATCCGCTTCGGTGGGCCCGCGGTCGATCTCAAGGTGCCAGCGTGGCTTGAAGCCTCGTTGTTCACGCGGAACGGTCAGATCCTCATCGCGCTCGTCATGCTCGGCCTCGCGGCTCTGGTGGCGTGGCGCCTCCTACGCGGCGAAGCGCGTCTGGAGCCGTCGTTCGATGTGGGCATGCCGGCGACAGCGGCACCGGTCGAGCAGCGGACCGGCTGGCGTCTCCCTGCGGCGCTCGGTCCGGGACGCGCGCCGACGCGCCGCGACGTGTCGATCGCGCTGCTCGTCGCGCTGGCCATCCTGCTCACGCGCGGCTACCGCCTCGATCACCCGCGCGACATGTACTTCGACGAGGTGTATCACGCGCGCACTGCGTTCGAGCTCCTCGCGCAGCGCGATCCCTACGAGTGGACCCACCCGCATCTCGCGAAAGAGATCATGGCGCTGTCGATCCTCGCGTTCGGGGATGACCGCGTCGTCGGTCGCGAGCCGCTGCGTCCGAACGTCATCGCGTTCGCGGTCGGTCCAGACGGGACGCGTGCCTTTGCCTCGTCCGACGGCGAGATCACGCTGCGCGCGCGCGGCGCCGACGCAGACCGCAGTGTCGTGATCGGGGCGAGCGGTCTTCACGCGCTGGCCCTCGACGGTCAGCGCATCCTCTGGGTCACCGACACCGAGCTCTTCCAGAGACCCGTCGCGGAGCAGCCGAGCAACTCGCAGATCTCACGAGCGAAGCTACCGATGACCGGGCCAATCACAGGGCTGGTGATGTCTGGCGGCCGCATCGTCGTCGCGACCAGGTCCGGCATCGCGATCTACACCGCGATCGACACCGCGCCGATCACTTCACTCGTGGGCGCGGTCGCCGTGACGTCGAACACCGATGGTACCGAGCTGTACGTTCTCGACGCGCGTGGCGACGTGCACGTGCTCGATCCGGCGACCGGGTCCGAGACCCGGCAGCTGCCGGGCGGCGGCCCGGGCCGCGCGATCGCGTATGCGCAGGCGCCGAACCGGCTCTTCGTGGCGCGCACCGATGCACCGTCGCTCGATGTGTACGAGCTGCCGAACGGTCAGCGCGACTCAGTGACGCTGGGCAACGCGCGCACCGGCACGTTCTCGTCCGGCGCCACTGCTCTCGTCCTCGTGCCGCGGACGCAGTTCCTCTACGCGCTCGCCGAGGGACGCGTCGTGGTCGTCGAGGTCCACGGTGCGTCGCCATTTGTGTCGATCCCCGTGTCTGGATCGCTCCTAGCCATCGACAACGACGATGACAAGCTCCTCGTCGCGGGCGCGAGCGGCGTCGAGCGCATCGAGACAGGACGTCATGCGTTGGCCTGGCGCCTGCCCGGCGTCGCCCTCGGCGCGATCCTGGCCTTCTTCCTCGTGCTCCTCGCGCGCCGCCTCTTCTCGTCGCCGCTCATCCCGTGGCTCGCCGGCGCCGCGGTGCTCCTGGACGGGTCGATGTTCGCCCAGGCGCGGATCGGCATGAACGACATCTACGTGGCGACCTTCATCGTCGCGGCCTGGTACTTCATCGTCGCGGCGCACGCGCCGCGGCGATCCGCAGCGGTCGACCTCGTGATCGCGGGCGTGCTGCTCGGGCTCGGCCTCGCGTCGAAGTGGGCCGCCGCGTACACGCTGGGTGGTGTCTTCGTCCTCGCTGTCGGCGTGACCGCGTTCGCGTACGAGCGTGGTCGCCCCGGGACCGGCGGGCCCCTCGACCTCCTCGCTGGCCGTGGACGCAACGCCGCGCTGCTCTTTGCCTCGTTCGCCGTGATCCCGCTCGCGATCTATCTCGGCAGTTACGTCCGCTGGTTCGGTGGGCCGACGGCGCCGTACGGCTGGAACCTGTGGGAGCTGACGCAGCAGATGTACTGGTATCACAGCTCGCTCACCGCGCCGCACTGCGCGGGGTCACCGTGGTGGAGCTGGCCGCTCGATCTAAAGCCGGTGTACTGGTACTTCGGCGCGAGCACCGGCGGCACCAACGGCTACATCTACGACGCCGGCAACATCGTGCTGTTCTGGGCGGCGCTTCCGGCCGCCGCTCTGGTCATCGCGCTCGCCATCCGAACGCGGTCGCCCTCGCTCGGCGTGCTGTCGCTCGCGATGCTCGCGCAGTACGTCGCGTGGATCCCCATCTCACGCGTGCTCTTCTTCTACCACTTCTTCACGGTGCTTCCGTTCTACCTGCTGTGCCTGGCCGCGATCCTGGCGGTGATCTGGGAGCGGCGGCGGCGCGCCGTCCTGATCTTCATGGGCGTGGCCGCGGCGGCGTTCGTCATCTTCTATCCGTACGTGTCGGGACTCCCGATCCCGGGCGAGATCGGGAGCATCTACGAGATCCTTCCGACCTGGCACTACGACCCGACCTTCTACCCCACGGACTCGTGTCCGACTCCCGTGAGCGCGAATCCGTTCGCGCAAGCGACGGTCATCGGAGCCTGGCTCATCGAAGGCGCAGTGTTCGTTGGTGCCGTGGCCCTCGCGATCGGCGCGCCGGCCGCGCGCCGGTTCCTCGATCGCATCGGGATCTAGTCATCGCAGGGGGAGAACCCCCTAACAATCTGAACGAGACGACGGCATGCAGACCTATTTCAGCAGTACGGGGGACACGGATCGCCGAGGCCGCTTCCGAACACGATGGCTAACACGATGATGCCAACGAACGCGACGATGAGCGCCGCGATGAGGACCGCAACGACCTTCAACGTCAGCATCGCAACGCGCTTCAAGGGTTCAGATGCTAGGTGTGCCTGGTGACCGATCCCCTACGGCGTCGAGCTTGGCGTCGGCAACGCAGTTGGCGATTCGGTCGGCGACGGTGAAGGCGAGAGCGACGTTGTTGGGGTCGCCGTCGCGACAGCGCTAGGGCGGGCGGAGGTGTTCGGAGGCACGGAGCTCGCGGCGAACAGGACCGCGATCGCGCCGCCGACCGTGACGAGGATGAGCAGCGCGAACACCGCGAACGCGGCCGCGCGCCCGGCGGCGCTCGCGATCGTGGCGGGTCGTCCCGGCTGGTACAGGACCACGGTAATGTTGTCCTGCCCGCCGCGCGTGTTCGCGAGATCGACCAGCGCGTTCGCGGCGACGCGCACGTCCTCGCCGGCCGCAGCCTTCGCGATCTCCTCGGGCGTGACGTGGCGCGTGAGACCGTCGCTGCACAGCAGCAAACGATCGTCGTCGCGAAGGGTCTCGACGAAGAGGTCGGGCTGGATGCCTCGCGGATCGCCTGCGAAGCGCGTGATCGCGTGCTCTATGTCGCCCGAGTGGTCCTCGGTGAGCTGCCGGCACACGCCGTCGCGGATCAGGTATGCGCGGCTGTCGCCGAGGTTGCCGATGATCGCCTGGTCGGCGCTCAGCGCCGCCGCCACGATCGTGGTCGCGGCGTCGCGGTGTCCCGACGCGGCTGCTGCCTTGAGCACCGCGGCGTTCGCCTCGCGCATGGCCTCGGCGAGCGCGTCGCTCGTCGCGCGATCCGGCGGCGCCGCGAAGAAGCGGGCGCCGAGCTCGAGGAGTGCAGCGTCCGCGGCGATCTCTCCGCCGCTCGATCCGCCGACGCCGTCCGCAACTGCGAGGAGTGTGATGCCGCGCTCCTCGTGCACGAGGTAGCGGTCCTCGTTCCCATCCCGGACGCGTCCCGTGTCGGTCCTCACTCCGGTCGTCACGCGCGTCAGTCCTTCTGCTTCACGCCGCAGGTGCCGCCCGGTTTGCCTGGTGGTGGACCCACGAGGTACAGGCGCGCCGTCGCGCCGTTCTGGACCGCCGTACCGGCCGCGGGCTCCTGGCGCGCGACGCTGCACGCCGTTCCGCTCGCGAGCGGATCGACCTGCCATGGCACCGGGGAACGGTAGCCCGCGGCGATGAGCAGACGGCCCGCCTCGTCCACGTCCTTCCCGACGACGTTCGGCGTGACGCGAGCAGCTGGCGACACCGGGGAAGTGGTGGCGAGCGGCGTGTCGACCGCGCGGCCCTGGAACGACGCGAAGATCGCGAGCGTCGCGATGAGGACCGCGACGATCGCCAGGAGCGCGACGGTCGTGTCGATGCGGAACTCCCGCCGTCCGCCGACCGTGAGCGGCCGCGTCACCGGCGGCAGGACGCCGGTCGCGTCGTCCCGCTGCGAGGCGGCCAGCAGGTCACGGGCGAACGCGCCGGCGCTCGCGTAGCGACCCTGCGGGTCCCGCGCGAGCGCCTTCGCGACGACACGCTCGATCTCCTCGCCGATGCCGACGCGAGCCGAGCGCAGGGACGGCATCCGTCCATCCAAGCGAACTCGCAGCAGATCCTCGGTCTCCATCTCCGCGTTCGGCGGTCGCCCGGCGAGCAGCTCGTACGCGACGAGGCCGAGGCTGTACACATCGCTGCGCTCGGTCGGCGCGCGACCCTCGATCCGTTCCGGCGCGATGTATCTCGCCGTCCCGATGAGCTGGTGCTCGCGCGGCCCGCGCGCCGCGCGCGCGATGCCGAAGTCGGTGAGCTTCGCGGTGCCCTGCTGATCAACGATGACGTTCGCTGGTTTGACGTCGCAGTGGATGACGCCCGCTTCATGCGCGGCGTCGAGCGCCGCCGCGATCTGCGCGACGAGACGGGCGGCCTCGTGCGGGCGCAGCGGACCTCGGTCGGCGATGACGTCGCGCAGGGTTCGTCCACGCACGAGCTCCATGACCATGAACGCGTCGGCGCCGTCGCGCCCTTCATCAAAGACCGTTACGACGTTGGGATGCAGCACCGATGCCGCGCGCCGTGCCTCATCCGCGAAGCGTTCGCGGAACGCCTCGTCGGCGTCCGCGCCGAGGATCTTGATCGCGACGTCGCGATCGAGCCGCTCGTCCCGGGCCTGCCACACCTCGCCGGCGCCGCCCTCGTCGATGCGTGCCGTCAGGCGGTAGCGTCCCGCGAGCAGCCGACGCTCATTCGTCTCTTCGCTCTTCGTGGAGGGATCCGGCGATGGCATATCGATCACGGCCCTCGGCTCAGGCCAGCGCCATCAGGGCGGCGAGCGCGACCTCGTACACGTGATCGTTGCGAGCGATCGACAGCTCCTCGCCGAGCAGCTCCCGTATCGCAAGCGCGGGCAGCGGCACGACGCGCTCCGAGCGCATCACGCCGCCGATCATCGCGGTCGCGGTCGCGTGACGCTCGTCCGGCGCGCGCTTGATCACGAACTCCGCCGTGTCTCGTCCTAGCGTCGCCTGGATGCGGATGCCCGACACATCGCCGGCATCGAGGCCGCGCTCGAAACGCGGCCGGAGCCGCACCATGACCGTCGCGCCGTCCGCGCGGCCCATGCGGAAGAGCAGACCGCCGGCCTCCGACGGCGCGATCGACTCGACTGGCCGCCAGCCCAGGCGGGACGCGAGCCACCCGAGCAGGAGGAGCGCCTGTGAGGGATGGATGTCGCGGCCATCCATGTCCACAGCAAAGCCGGCGCGTATGCCGGTGATCCCATCCAGGAACGGGCGCCAGGCAGGGACGTCAAAGAACTGCGCGATGAGCTCGCGCCAGTGCGTGAGTCTGGCCCAGTTGAGATCGGTGATGGCGACGCGATGCCGGGCAAGACGCGCGATCTCGGGGAGCGTGCGGTCGGCTCGCGCGAAGTCGGCGGAGTCGATGATGAAGCGGTCGGCCAGCGTCACGAGATCGTCGAGATGCCGCGCGTCGCTGGGTGGTGTTCCGGTCCACCAGAGGAAGACCGGCAGGTCGGGCACGAGCAGCGGGATGACGACGCTGGCCACGCGTTCATCGAAGTCGCCGCGCACACGGGCGAGGATCTGCTCGTACAGGACCGGCTGCGCGCCGTCGGACTGCGGCACATGACAGTGGAGCTGGACCGACGCGACGCTACCGTCGCGGTCCCGATCGCCGAGCAGAACGATGGCGCGCGAAGGATGCCGGAGCGCAAGATCCGCCACCGCTCGCGCGGCACGCCGCGCGTGCAGTTCGCGCTCGGAGTACACGACGAGGTTGAGCACGGAGGCGCGCGCGAGGGTCTGACCGCGCTCCCTGGCGTGCGCCACCGCGGCCCTGCGCAAACGCGCCAGTCCGCGCTCGAGCGCGTCGATGCTCGACGCCTCGGCGCCCCAGAACGTCTCGTCGATCACGGCCGTCGCCAGCTGCGACCGTCGCGCGCGATGAGCTGGTCGGCCTGCTCAGGCCCCCACGCGCCGGCGGGGTAGATCGGGAGCTGCTGGTGGCCCGCTTGCCAGCCGGCGAGGATCGGGTCGACGAAGGCCCACTGCTGTTCCACTTCGTCGCGACGTGTGAACAGCGTCGCGTCACCGCGTAGCGCATCGAGGATCAGGGTCTCGTACGAATCGGGAGCGTCGACCATGAACGACTCGCCGTAGCCGAAGTCCATGTTCACCGAGCGGATGCGAAGCCCCTGGACCGGCACCTTCGCGCCGAACGTGAGCGAGATGCCTTCGTCGGGCTGGATGCGGATCACGAGCTCGTTCGCGTCGAGACCCTCCGAGGCTTCGCGGGTGAAGATCCGATGTGGCGCGACGCGGAAACGGATCGCGATCTCGGTTGAGCGCTTCGGCAGCCGCTTCCCGGTGCGGATGTAGAAGGGCGTGCCCTCCCAGCGCCAGTTGTCGATGAAGCATTTCATCGCGACGTACGTCTCGGTCTGGGAGTCGGGCGCGACGCCGTGCTCCTCGTGGTAATCGACGACGCGTTCGCCGCCGATGAAGCCCGGGCCGTACTGACCGCGGACGGTCAGCGCACCGACATCGTCCGGCGCGATCTGCCGTAAAGCGCGAAGCACCTTGACCTTCTCGTCGCGCACGGACCGGTCGTCAAAGGCCGCCGGCGGCTCCATACCGACGAGCGCGAGGAGCTGCAGCAGGTGGTTCTGGACGATGTCGCGCATCGCGCCCACGCTGTCGTAGTAGCCCGCGCGCTCCTCGATCCCCAGCGACTCCGCTGCGGTGATCTGGACATGGTCGACGTACTGGCGCGTCCAGATCGGCTCGAAGATGCTGTTCGCGAAGCGCAGCACGAGGATGTTCTGCACCGTCTCCTTGCCCAGGTAGTGATCGATGCGATAAGTCTGGCTCTCCACGAAAGCCTGGTCCACCGCGTGAATATCTTCCCGCGCGCTGGCCAGGTCATGGCCAATCGGCTTTTCGACGATGATCCGCGTAAACGCGGTTGCTTCCTCCGGCTCGGCGACCATGCCGGCATCCCGAAGATGCTGCACACACGGGCCCACGAGCTGCGGCGCGACGGCCAGGTAGTAGACGCGCGCATGCGGAATTCCGAACTGCTGATCGACCGCGTCGAGTTTGGCTTGAAGCCGGCGGAAGGAGTGCAGGTCGTCAAAGCTGCCGTTCACGAAGAAGAGCGCCCGCGCGAAGTCGTTCCAGTGGTCTTCTTCAAGCGATTGCCGGCTGAAGCGCATGACACCGTCGCGGGCCCGCTTGCGAATG
>DATDEH010000094.1 GCA_036523395.1 Candidatus Limnocylindria bacterium
AGGACCTCGACGGGATGATAACTCGGTACCGTCGGGTAGAGCCGACCGGCGTCGCGCACGCGCTCCGCGGTGCCCGGGACGCGACCCTGCTCCGAAGCCCGATGCGACCCATGTACCGCGCGCTGCGCGACCGGTTGCGAAACCGAGCGGCCAGGCGGAGGCGGGTCGCGGCCACGGTGACAAGGCCGTCATGACCTCGCGGTCGGCGCTCAGCCGCATCTGCCTGATCCTCCAGTCCACTGCGGTCGGTGGCATGGAGACGCATTGCGTCGACGTCGCCGGCGAATACGTCCGCCGCGCGATCGACGTCCGCGTCGTGGTTCCCGAGGGCGAAACGTTCGATGGTCTCGCGCGCAGGTTCACGGCCGGCGGTGCGCACGTCGAGCGTGTCACGACCGACGCGCGTGCCGGTCGAGCTCGACAAGTCGCGGGACTTTCGCGCCTGGCGACGTTGCTCCGGCGCCTCGCACCTGAGGTCGTCCACGTGCAGACAGGCGGGACGACCGGCGGCCTGGCGGTCATCGCCCTCGCCCGCGCTTTCACTCGCGCGACTGTGATCTTGACGGAGCACGACGTGCCACGTCCGGCAGCAAGCTGGCGTGAGCGCGGCGTGAAGCGCCTCACTGACAGGCTTCTCCACGGCTTGGTCGCCGTGTCGCGACGGAACGCATCGCTGCGCCGCAGCCGAGGGGGAGCCCGCGAAACACGATTCGGCTCGATCCTCAACGGTGTTCCGGTCCACGACGTCTCGCCAGAGGAGGCCGCACGCAACCGCGCCGCTGTCCGCACGGAGATGGGCGTGCCGTCCGACGCGCCGCTCATCGGCAGCGTCGTCCGTCTCGCGGAGGGCAAGGGTCTACACGATCTCCTGCGCGCGTTCGCGATCGTGCGAAACACCGTGCCATCCCACCTGCTGCTCGTCGGGGATGGACCGCTGCGCGATGAGATGGGCACGCTGGCATCGGAGCTGAACGTCGCGGAGCAGGTGCATTTCGCGGGGCAGCGTTCCGACCCCGGTCGATTCGTCGACGGGATGGATGTCTTCGTGCTGGCCGTGCCCGCGGGATCCATGTCGATCGCCCTGCTCGAAGCAATGGGCCGCGGGGCAGCGCCGGTCATCACGTTCTGCGGTCCCGAGGAAGCGGTCATCAACGAGGAGACCGGTCTCTGCGCGCCACCCTCCGACCCGGACGGCCTCGCGGCTGTGCTGGCGCGCATCTGCCAGGATGACGCACTCCGAGCCCGACTCGCGGCCGCGGCCGCGGCGCACGTGCGCGCGCACTTCAGCGCGCGACGCGTAGCCGACGATCTTCTCGAGCTTTACGCGTCAGTCAGGACCGGTCAGGTGCCGCCGCGCATGCGTGCCGACGCGCCTCCGGATCCTCGACCGGGCGGCGCAACCTCCGCGATCACGGCTTCGCCGGCAGAGCTATGAAGTCCGCGGTGAGCGGCACGCTCGTGCGCGAATGGTGGCCTGGATGGTGGCGGGCGTGCAGACGCAATACGAGCACCTCAGGACCGCGTTTCCCGCCGATCGATTCGAGACGCTCGGCATCGAAACAAGGCCGTACGTCGCCGGTGGATGGCTCGAGCGCCTTCGCACTACCTCACAAACCGAGGGGCACCCTTCGCTCGCTGATGGCACTCGCACCGCTGCTGTGGGAGAGGCCACTCGACGCGGTCTGGACACAGATGAGCGTCCAGCTGCTCCCCTTCGTGCTGACGCGAGCAGCGCTCCAGCGCATTCCCGTCTTCTTCGCGGTGGACAGCACGCCGACTTTGTACGCCAGCTTCCGCGGTCACTACGCCCACCAGACCGACCTCGCATCCGCGAAGGGCCGGCTGAGCCTCGCGCTCCACCGCACCTTCTATCACCGCTGCGCGGCGCTCCTGCCCTGGTCGCGCTGGGTGGCGAACTCCATGGTGAACGAGTTCGGCGTGCCGCCCGAGCGAGTGCACGTGATCCATCCAGGTGTCGACACCGACCGCTGGCGTCCGATCGACGAACGTCCGGCGAGCGTTCGTCCGCAACTCATCTTCGTCGGGGGCGACTTCGAGCGAAAGGGCGGCAGTCTCCTGTTGGACGTCTATCGTGCCCATCTCCGCGCACGCTGCGACCTACACCTCGTCACGCGAGCAGCGGTCCCGGAGGAGCCGGGCGTGTTCGTGCACCGCGACTTCCGCCCCGACGACGAACGGCTGCTGCGTCTGTACCAGCGGTGCGACGCGCTCGTGCTCCCCACGCTCGCCGATCTCTTCTCGATGGCGTCGATCGAGGCAATGGCGTGCGGACTCCCGGTGATCGTCTCCAGGGTCGGCGGCATCCCCGAGATCGTCGAGGACGGGCACACCGGTCGCCTCATCGCGCCGGGCGACGGAGCGGCGCTGACCAGCGCGATCCTCTCGTTGCTCGATCAACCCGAGCGCGGCCGGACGTGGGGCGCCGCGGGACGCCGGGTGGCGGTCCAGCACTTCAACACCGCGACGCAGGCGGCCCGCGTGGCTCGTCTGGTCGAGCAAGCCGTCGCGCAGCGGCATGGCCCTGCGCAGGTCGCGGGCTAGGTCGAGCCGGAACGATGCGTGCGCAGGTGGACTGGCTTGATCTGATCGAGCGGCTGTCGATACCGTGGGCAGACCGGCACGGACTGTCGCTCCGGTGGTTCGATCGCTGGGAAAGCGTCCTGGACGATGCGCTCGCGCATCTTCCACAGAGTGAGCAGTGCCCACACGAGCTCCTGCGACAGCTGATGAACAACCCGACCCAGGCGGCTAAACGGACCGCGCTGATCACCGAGCAAGATCGGCCGGTCGCGGTGCTCGGCCTCAGGCGCAGAAAGATGTTCTGGGAGCCGGTATGGGGAGGCGGTGTGTGCGAACGCTTCCAGATGGCCGCACTTCCGGGTTACCTGCTCCCGGCCTTGGCGCGCACGGCGAGCAACATCTGGGTCTTCAGCCGCGACCGTCCCGCGTCGTCAGAATCTCTGAGAAGTCTGAAGGCGCTCCCGCGTTTCGGGATCGCCCTTACCGACGGTTACGAGCAGCACTGGAAGACCTCCAGCCACTGGAACACTGTGAAGTCGGCGCGACGCCGAACGGTCGGGTTCGGCTTCGACATCGACCCGCCGGGCGCCGCCGAATGGACGATAACGAACTGGGCCCGGAAGTGGTCCGCGCATGAGGCGGAGAGCGACATCCTCGTCGCGGCCCGTTACTACCAGAGCGTCGGCCGGTATCACAGCTTCGTGCTGCGGGATGGCGGCGCCCGCGTCGCGGGGGCGACCTACATCGTCATCGGCTCGGAGCTGCTCGCGCAGTGGAACTTCTTCGACAATGCGTACCGGCGAAACGGCGTGCAGACCCGCTTAGACGAGCTCGTGTTCGCGTGGGCGTCGGAAGCGGGTCTCTCGACGATGGACCTCGGTGCCAGTTACGAAGACGATTCGTACAAACGACACTGGGCGCCCAATGTCGGCCAGTCCTGGCTGTACAACATCGCCCCCCTCCATCTCCACGTGGTGCGCACCGGGCTCAAGACTGTGCGGCGTGCGATCGGTCGAGTCTCGGTATCGCCCCGGTCGGCCTGACAGGAAAGTCGGCGCTCGCGGCCCGCGCGCCGTGCGTCGCCGATCCGACGCCTGGTATGCACGACCACGCGCGCGTCGCCGCGTGATCGCGGGTGCCATCGCTGGGAGACCAGCCTCGCCAGGGCAAGTCCAGCCGCTCCAATACTTCGACGGCGTGGAGCCCGCAGAATCGACTGGCCCTCACCGCGATGGGTACCCGAGAGGCGTCGACCGTCATGGTCCCGGTCGGCGTCAGATTCGGCCAATCGCTTCCGGATGTCCGTAGCCCGTCGGCCGCCGACGCGATCGCCGCACCGCCGTGATCGCCGCAACCGCGCCCGTGTACGCTCCAGCGCGTTCACGGACGAGCAACCCGGCGTAAGTGAGGGAACAGTTGCGAGGTCGAGCAGTTCAGACGTCGGATGCAGCGCGACGGAACCATCGCCTCTTAGCGACATTGAGCATCGCGGCTCTCATTTTTGGTCAAGTGCTGCTCGGGACCGCCGCTGGCGCATCCATGCCGAGCTCCCACACATCTCGGGTGGCGCTGCCGGCCGCTTCGACGCAGCCGACCTTCCGTTCGGTCGCGAGCGCCGTCAGCCAGACGGTGAGCCGACCCAGCGGTGTCGTGAGCGGCGACCTGCTGCTGGCGTATGTGTACGCCGGAGACGATCCGGTGACGGTGAGCGGCCCCGCCGGCTGGACGCGCGTGCTCGATACATCGGTGGCGCGCGGCAGCTTTCCGCCCTTCCACGCCCAGGTCTGGTACACGGTCGCCGGCGCGAGCGAGCCGGCCTCGTACCGCTGGACCATGCCGAGCTCGATCTGGGTGGACGTGACGGTCCTGGCCTATAGCGGGGTGAGCACGGTCTCGCCGATCGACATCGCCCGCGGAAGCGATGCCGGAACCACACAGACGCCGACGACCGACTCGGTCACGACCAGCGGAGCGAACGCGCTGGTGGTCGCGCTGTTCATCAACGACAACGTCGGCAGCTGGACCGCCGGCTCAGGCATGACCGAGCGCGTCGACTTCGACGGCATGCTCGCGCAGGACGTCCTGCAGAGCACCGCCGGCGCGACCGGGGTGAAGACCGCGACCAACAGCGTCAGTGGACCGAACGCCGCGCAGATCGTGGTCCTGCGCGCCGGGTCCTCGGACACGTTGGCCCCGACGGTCACGATCACCGCACCCACCAGTGGCGCAAGCGTCGTTGGCGCCGCGGTCCCGGTGTCGGCCGACGCCGCCGACAACGTCGCGGTCACCGCGGTCCAGTTCCTGCTCGACGGCGCGCCGCTCGGCGCGCCGATCACCACGCCGCCATACACGCGCAGCTGGGACACCACCGCGCTCGCCAACGGCCCGCACACTCTCGGCGCGCAGGCCTACGACGCGGCGGGGAACGTCGGAACGGCTGCGGCCGTCGCGGTGACGGTGGCCAACCCGGTGACACCGCCGGTGATCTCCGCCGTGAGCTCGAGCGCGGTCAGCAGCAGCGGCGCGACGATCACCTGGACGACCGACAAGGCCGCCGACGGTCTGGTGGAATACGGCACGACGACCGCGTACGGGCTCGCCACTCCGCTCAATCCGTCACTGGTGACTGCGCACACAGCGGCGCTCGGCTCGCTCAGCCCCAGCACCCTCTATCACTTCCGAGTGAAGAGCAAGGACGCCTCGGGCACGCCCGCGACGTCCAACGACTTCACCTTCACGACGGCCAGTGCGTCCTACGTGCGCACCTTCAACGGCGGGACCGATGAGATCCGGTTGTCGCTGGGCAGGATCAACGTATCGCCGACCGCGTTCTCCAACCTCGTGATCGCACGCACAGGCGACAACACGCGCGACAAGGCGACCTTCGCACTCATCGACCGCTCCGGAACGAACCAGTACGACCTGCAGCTCGGAGAGGGCCAACACGGGAGCGTGGGCAACGACGTCATCGTCTCGACCGGTTTCAACGCTTCGTGGTCCGGATTCAGCCTCAACATCACGGACTACTACTTCGTCCTCGTCACGAAGGCCCGGGGCTTCATGTTCCCGCGGTTCCACATCTACAACTTCACGACGCGGGTCTGGTACCACGCCAACGGCAACTTCGCGCAGGACGATCAACCTGGTGCGGTCGTTGGCGGACACGTGAACCTCGGCAACTACGACTCGGTCCCGACCGTGCCGTGGTCTGGCGACATGGTGGCCGCCGGGTGGTGGGACCGTGACCTCATGGCCGAGCTCGGCGATTCCGGAATCGAGGCGATGGCGCAGTCCATCCAAGCCTGCCTCTCGACCAGCCCAGCCGCGTTCTGGCGGCTGGACCAGTCCGATGTCGCACAACCGGTCATCGACCAGACCGGCGGTGGCGCGGATCAGGTCGCCCGCACCGGCACAGCCGTCCGCGCGCTCGGCTCAGCGGTCCTGCCCTGAGCTCAAAAGACCGCCGCCGTATCGCTCCAGCGACGCGACGCGAACACTGATCCGGAGGTCGGAGATCGCCCGGCGCGAGGCATCGGTCGTTTGGGCGATCATCAGACCACAGTGGCCGGGGTGGGTCGACGTTGCTTCAGCAAATCGTGCGCAGCGACGGTCTCCAACACAGCGGACACGGAGATGTGCCGAAGACCCGCCATCGGACACGCGTAGTTCAGGCAACCGCCGAAGACGTCCTTCGGTTCCTTACATCTGTTGATCTCATCTCGCAGGCCCGGCGGCGTCCGATTCACGACCAGCGGTATTGGCCGGTCGAGCGCGCCGCGCTCGGTGTCGGTCGGACCGGCGAGCACGACGACCGGTGTTCGCGTGCCGAGCGCGAGGTCGTACACGGCGCTGTCCACGCAGATGCAGAGCAACGCGCGTGAAAGGAGCGCCTCGACCTGCGGCAGCGTGGTCGCGCCCGCAAGCGAGACGGAGCCTGCGCGCATCGACGCTCGGATACTCTCGATGTACGAAGCCTCCGCGGCTGCTCCGGTAAAGACGATGCTCGCCTCGTAGTCGGTGACGAGGACGTCGGCAAGCTCGGCCCACCGGTCGATGAGCCACTGCTGACACGCCCAATCAGAACCGGGATGAAGCACCACGAGCCTCGTCTCGTCGAGCGGTTGCCCGCGTAAGAGATCGGCCGCGGACACCTCGTCGATCGTGGTACGGATGCTCGTAGCCTCTTGCCTGGTGTTCTCGACGCCGCACGCG
>DATDEH010000095.1 GCA_036523395.1 Candidatus Limnocylindria bacterium
GGTAGCGCGCGAGCTGTACCTGCACCGCAACACGGTGCGGCAGCGCCTGCGTCGCATCGGTCAGCTCACGGGCGCGAAGCTCAGCAGCGCCGACGACCGCCTCGCACTCCACCTCGCGCTTCTCGGACGTCAGGCGTTGGAGCGCATCGCGAGCTAGCGCGACGCGGGTGAGGCTCCTCGGTACGCCTCGACGAGAACGCCGAGGCTCGCGGGATTCGCGACCGCGCCCTCGCTGACCGCGCCCGCGAGCGGCTGCCCCATCAGCAGACGCTTCACGGGCACCTCGAGCTTCTTGCCGTTCAGCGTTTTGGGGATCTCGGGCACTGCGAGGATGCGATCGGGCGCGTGACGCGGCGACAGCTCCCGCCGCAGCGTGTCGCTGATGCTGCGGCGCAGCGCGTCGTCGAGCGTCGTGTGCGCTGCCAGCACCACGAAGAGCACAAGCTCGGCGTTCTCACCGCCGACCTCGACCACCAGGCTGTCCTTTATCTCCGGCAGCTGCTCGATGATCCGGTAGAACTCGCTCGTGCCCATGCGCACGCCGCCGCGATTGAGCGTCGCGTCGGAGCGCCCGTAGATGACCGATGAGCCGTCGGCGTTGAACCGTATCCAGTCGCCGTGGCGCCATACGCCGGGGAAGACTTCGAAGTAGCTCGCCTGGTAGCGTGCGCCGTCGGGATCGTTCCACAGGTATACGGGCATCGAGGGCAGCGGTCGCGTGATGACCAGCTCGCCGACCTCGCCAACGACGGGCTTCCCCTCCGCGGAGTACGCCTCGACCTTTGCGCCCAGCGCCGCGCATTGCAGCTCGCCGGCGCGCACCGGCAGGAGCGGGCACGCCTGGAGGAACGCGGTGCAGACGTCGGTACCACCGCTCATGCTGCCCACCGGCAGCGGTCGTCCGATGGCGTCGACGATCCACGTGAAACCCTCCGGCGAAAGAGGCGCGCCGGTCGAACCGACGCCACGTATGCGACTCAGATCGTTGTCCCGGCCGGGCGAGATGCTCGCTTTCATGCAGGCCTGGATGAACGCGGCGGACGTCCCGAAGTACGTCACGCCGACGTCGGCCGCAAGTCGCCAGAGCGTTCCCATGTCCGGATGCGCAGGGCTGCCGTCGAACAGCACCGCGGTGCCGCCGAGCGGGAGCACCCCGAGCATGTAGTTCCACATCATCCAGCCGGTCGTCGTGAACCAGAAGAAGCGGTCGTCCACGCCAAGGTCCTGATGCAGCGCGATCGACTTGAGGTGCTCGAGGAGGATCCCGCCCTGGCCGTGCACGAGTCCCTTCGGCAGACCGGTGGTGCCCGACGTGTACAGCACCCACAGCGGGTGCTCGAACGGCAGCTGCGCGAACTCCAGATGGCCTGATTCCGAAGCGAGCTCGGCCCACGACATGCGCGCTGCCGATCGCGCCGGTGTCGCGTCGGGCCGCAGGTAGGGAAGCACGACCGTCGCTCTCAGGCTCGGCAGCGCGCGCTCGATCTCATGCGTCTCGCTCGTACGGTCGAAGTCGCGCCCGCCGTAGCGATACCCGTCGACGACGAACAGGACCTTCGGATCGAGCTGGCCGAAGCGATCGATCACCGCGCGCGTTCCGAAGTCTGGCGAGCAGCTCGACCAGATCGCACCGAGGCTCGATGCCGCGAGGAGCGCGACGACGGTCTCGGGGATGTTCGGCATGTACGCGACGACGCGATCGCCGCGCGTGACACCCAGCCTCACGAGTCCGGCGCGGGCGGCTGCGACCTGCTGCGCGAGCTCCGCATACGTCACTGTTGTGGATATCTCGAGTCCGCGCGTCTCGGAGCGTGCGATGAGCGCCGGATGATCGTCTCGCCGCATGAGCGCGTGCTCCGCGTAGCTCAGCTCGGCACCGGGGAACCACGACGCGCCGGGCATCGCGTCGCGGGCGAGGGCACGCTCATAGCGCTGGCTCGCGCGCACGCCGAAGTGCTCCCAGATCGATGACCAGAAGGCGTCGAGGTCCGTGACCGACCAGCGCCACAGCTCCTGGTAACTCGCAAAGCTCAGAGCGCGGTGCCGCGCGAGCCACTCCATGTAGCGCGTGACATTCGCGCGGTCGATCGTTTCTTCGCTCGGGGTCCAGATCGTCTCGATGACACCATCGTACGTGCGGCTAGCATCGGCTGATGCGACAGCGGGAGCTCGCGACGCTCTTCGACTTCAACTATTGGGCACAGCACCGGATCCTCGCGACCGCCGCGCGGCTCACGGATGCGCAATTCACCCTGCGTTCGGTCATCGTCGGGCGGGACCTTCGCGCGACGCTCGTGCACACGCTCGATGTCGAGTGCAGTTGGCGGCTCCGACTACAACGTCGCCCCGAGGACGAGTGGCGCAAGACGCTCCCGACAACGGACTACCGCAACGTTGCGGTACTCACCGATCACTGGACGCGCGATGAGACCGAGATGCGTGCGTGGGTCGCGACCCTCGACGACGAGGCGCTCGCGGCCGGCGCTGATCTCGACGCGAAGGAGCAATACCCGCTCTGGTTCTACGTCCTGCACATGGTCACGCACAGCCAGCAGCACCGTGCGGAGGCAGCGCAGCTGCTCACGCAGCTCGGGCATTCTCCGGGCGATATCGACTTCCTGGATTACGCGGACTGGGCGCGTGGATCCGGCTAGTACGCGTTCGGTGGCGGCGTGTCGACTTGCGTCGCGGGTCCAGAATTCTCTCGTCCGCCGCAAAGGCGCGGGGAGGATTCAGATGAAACAACTTGTGCTGGCGATCGCACTCGCAATGGTCCTCTCGTCACTTACTGCCGCACCGGCACGGGCGGCGACGGCCCACAACGACACCATATCCGGCATCGAGATCTTTGCGGGGTTTGCCGTGGGAGAAGTCCGTTACGGCGCAACATTCGTCGGCCGCGCGACCGGAGAGCTACCCGGGTACATCGTCGCGTCGATCAACTACACGCCACCGAACCCGGGGGCAGGCGTCACGAATACTGTCGTAGGCGGGCGGTGGACGCTAACCGTCGTGCAGGGCGGCGAATTCCGAGGGAAGCTCACGGGAACGATCGCTGGCGGCGCGGCCGTGTGGAACGGGACGGGCACGCTTGCGAGCATCAATCTCGCACTCGCCGTGGCGAGTGGCACAGGTGCCTATTCAGGCGCGACCGGCACCGGCTCGTTCACAGGAGTCTTGAGCCATTTCACGTTCCCTCCACAGTGGGGAGGCGCGCTGACGCTCAGCTTCTGACCGGGTTCCGCGGCTAGTACGCGTTCCTCGGCGGCCGCTTCTGCTCGAAGCAGTCGGAGCAGTACACCGGCTTGTCGCCGCGCGGCTGGAACGGAACACGCGCTTCCTTGCCGCAGTTGCTGCAGACCGCGCTGAACATCTCGCGCTGACCGCCGCCGTATCCACCACCGCCGCCACCGCCACCACCACCGCCCGCGCGACGCGCGGCGCGATCGGCCGGGCAACGGCTTGGTGCGTTCTGAAGTCCTCGCGAGGCGTAGAACTCCTGCTCGCCGGCGGTCCAGATGAACTCCTGGCCGCAGTCGCGACAGGTCAAGGTCTTGTCCTGAAAGCTCACGTGATCGCCCTCCCCATAGAAAGAGCGTCAGTGTACGGACCTTGTGCAACCTGCCCGACGCGCCAGCCGCGCGGTTGACGCGGGTGCGCGCTCGTCGCTACGGTCATCGCGCGATGGCCCAGCGGATCTCCATGTCCATGCCGACGGCCCCCATGGCGGGGCCTGCTACGCGTTTGGGAGGCTGAGCCCGACCGACTCTCGCGTGCTTTCGGTATTTCGAAGCCTCCCGCTCGGGAGGCTTTTTTGATCTTGAGAGGAGAACGGACATGGCGACGACACTGAAGGAGAACACCGCACTGCGCGGCCTGCGCTGTCGTGCGTGCGACGCGCTGCAGCCTGCCGACGAGCGCTACGTCTGTGGCGAATGTCTGGGTCCGATCGAACCGGAGTACGACCTCAGCGTCTTCGAGACCGAGACGCTCCGTGCCGATATCGAGAGCGGACCGCGGTCGCTCTGGCGTTACGCGCCGTTGCTCCCAGTAGCGGCGCCGGCGACCCACTGGCCGGTGGGCTGGACGCCACTCATCGAAGCGAACCGCCTTGGCAACGCGCTCGGGATCGAGCGCCTCTACCTGAAGGACGACACGCGCAACCCGACGCTCTCGTTCAAGGACCGTCCCGTGTCGGTGGCGCTCGCGCGCGCGCTCGAGCTTGGGCTCGACACGATCGCGTGCGCGTCGACCGGCAATCTCGCAGGAGCGGTCGCCGCGGCCGCGGCCCGCAACGGCCTCCGCGCATTCGTCTTCGTTCCCGCGGACATCGAGTCCGGAAAGATCGCGAGCGCAGCTGCGTACGGCGCGACCGTCGTTCGCGTGAAGGGCCCGTATGACGCGGTCAACCGTCTCTGCGGCCGACTCGCCGACGAGTATGGCTGGGGCTTCGTCAACTTCACGCTGCGTCCGTACTACGCGGAGGGCAGCAAGACCGTCCTCTTCGAGTGCGCCGAGCAGCTCGGCTGGACGCTGCCGCACCACATCGTCGTGCCGGTCGGATCGGGCGCACTGCTCACGCGTCAGGCGACCGCCGCGAATCAGCTTCGCGCGACCGGCCTCGTGCCCGAATCGCACTTCCACATCCACGCCGCGCAGCCCGCCGGATGCGCGCCGGTGTCCGACGCTGTGCTCGACAACTGGCGCCCGGTCGAGCCGGTGCGCCGACCCGACACGCTCGCGAAGTCGCTCGCCATCGGCGCGCCAGCCGACGGCGACGGCTCGGTGAAGATCATCCGCGACACGCGTGGAAGCGCGGCGTCAGTCACCGACGACGAGATCCGCGAGGCGGCAACCCTGCTCGCGACGACCGAGGGCGTGCTCGTCGAGCCCGCCGGTGGCGTCGTCGTCGCGACCGCGAAGCAGCTCGCATCACGCGGCGTCTTCCATCCCGGCGAGACGGTCGTGCTCTATCTCACCGGCAACGGCTACAAGGGTGGGCCGGAAGAGAGCGCGCTCGGGCCGGTCATCGACGCCGATGCCGACGCGTTCCGTCTCGCGTACGAGGAGGTGCTCGCGTGAGCGTCACCGTCCGTCTCCCCACACCGCTGCGCTCCGCCGTCGGCGGAGAGCGCACGATCGAGGTCAACGCGACCGACCTCGCGTCGCTGCAGAACGAGATCGCGGCGCGCTATCCAGAGCTGGGAGCCCGCGTGCTGCGCGACGGAGCCTTCGGCCGCTTCGTCACCGTCTTCGTCGACGGCGAGGACGCGCGCTTCTTAGAACAGAACGCCGATCTGAGCACGGCGAAGGTCGTGGAGATCCTGCCGGCGATGTCGGGAGGCTGACCGGTAGGATCGCCGCGAGCGATGGACGATCGCTTCGAGTTGCAGCGATTTGTCACCGCGCAGCGGCCCGTCTACGAGGCGGTACTGAGTGAGCTCCGCGCCGGCCGCAAGCGCAGTCACTGGATGTGGTTCATCTTTCCGCAGATCTCGGGGCTCGGCCATAGCCTGACGTCGCAGACGTTCGCCCTGTCGTCGCTTGCCGAGGCCGCCGCGTACCTGGCGCATCCCGTCCTTGGCCCGCGGCTGCGCGAGTGCGCCGCGCTGGTCGCCAGCATCGAAGGACGCTCGGCCGGCGAGATCTTCGGCCATCCCGACGATCTGAAATTCCACTCGTGCATGACGCTGTTTGCGCGTGCGGCGCCCGGAGAACCGATCTTTGGCGCGTGCCTGCGGAGGTACTTCGGCGGCCAGCCCGATCCGCGGACCCTGGCCAGCCTTTCCCGGATCGTGGAAGACCGAAGCGACTGATACGCGCCACATCCCCGTGAACATTGACCGAGTGTGCGTGACGCACTAGCCTGACGACCTCGTGTCACAGCCGATCATCGTCATCGTCCCGGTCGACCTTCTCGTCCTTGAGAGGGCGCACCAGACGTTGGGAGGCGGACGGACCTAGCGCACAGAAGTCAGCGAACCACTCGAAAGCCTCCCAGACAAAGGGAGGCTTTTCTGTTTAGGGGGCATGTACGAGCGACGCGCGGTACCTGGCGATCGCGTTCGCAAGCCGCCACTCCGGGGCGGCGGCGAAGCTGCGCGCGGCCGTAGCGGCGGTCGTGCCCGAGGACGCGCGCGTCGTGCGCACGGCGAGCGGGTTCGTCACGGCGGTGATCGCGGCGGCCACGCCCGTCGACGCGCGCAGCGAAGGGGAGCGGCTGCGCGCACGCGTGGCCGCCGATGTCTCCGACAACGAGCTCTCCGCGGGCGTCGCCGGACCGAAGCCTGGTTCATCGGGCGCGCACTTTGCGCTGGTCCAGGCGGAGCAGGCACTTGCTCTCGGACGCACGACCGACCGCGATGGCCGCACGACGCACTTCGACGACCTCGGCCCGTATTGCTTCGTCCTCGGCCAGCCCGCGAGCGAGATCCGCGCGTTCTCCGATCGCATCCTTGGACCCCTTGGCGCCGACGAGAAGAACGCCGATCTCGTGCAGACGCTCGACGCCTATATCCGCCTTCAAGGCAGCGTGAACGGCGTCGCGCGCGAGCTCTACCTCCACCGCAACACCGTCCGCCATCGTCTGCGGCGCATCGCGAAGCTGACCGGCGCCGACCTCACCGATGCGGATGCGTTGCTTGCATTGCGCCTCGCGATCCTCGGACGTCAAGCGCTGGTGCGGCTGGCCTCGTAGCACGGCGGGGCTCGCCGCTATCGTCGCCGCGTGAACCGAAAGCTGATCCTCTCGATCGCGATCGGCAACGCGCTCGTGCCGCTCAATTCGACGATGCTCGTTGTCGCGTTGCCCGCGATCGCGCGCGACGCCGGCACCGATATCGCCGCCGCGTCGTGGCTCATCACCACATATCTCATCGCGATGGCCGCGCTGCAGCCGATCGGCGGCCGCCTTGGCGATCGATTCGGCCGGCGCCGCCTCATGCTTGGCGCCCTGGCGTATTTCGGGATCGCGTCTGTCGGCGCGTCGCTGTCGGTGGGTCTTCCACTACTCGCGTTCTTTCGCCTGCAGCAGGCGCTGGCTGGAGCGCTCATCGTCCCGAACGGTCTGGGGATCCTGCGCCGCGCCGCTGGCGAGCGCGCCGGGATGCACTTCGGCCTCACCGGCGCGATGTCCGGAGCGGGCGCGACCCTCGGTCCGCTCCTCGGCGGTCTGCTCACGGCGATCGACTGGCGGCTCGTTTTCCTCGTCAACGTCCCCGTGGTCACGCTCGCGTTCCTCCTCGCGCGGTCGACGATCCCGGAGGAGCGCGCGCGACCCGACACGAAGTTCGATGTCGTCGGCGTGGTCTTCCTCGGTGTGGTGCTGAGTGCCGCAGCCTGGCTGCTGACCAGTCTCGGTCACGGCTCGCCGGACGGCCTGACCGCCGCGCTCGCGGCCGCGGTGGTCATCGGTGCCGTGCTCTTCGTCCGCTACGAGCTCGCGCAGCCCGACGCCGCGCTCCCTCCGGCGCTGTTCCGCATCCGTGCGTTCACCGCGGCGAACGCGGCCATCGCGTTCGCGAATCTGTCGCTGTACGCGACGCTGCTCGCGGTCCCGGCGCTCCTCGCGGCCGACGCATCCTCGACCGTGCTCGTCGGGTTCGCGCTGACCGCGCTCTCCGCCGCGATGGTCGTCCTCGGCCCTGCGACGGGTTGGCTCGTCGATCGTTACGGCGCGCGCTGGCCGCCTGCGCTCGGCGGAATGCTCATCGTCGTCGGCTGCCTTGCGACCGGTGCGGTGATCACGCACGCGCAGTTCCCGCTGCTGCTCGCATCGCTGCTGCTCTTAGGCGCGGGTGTCTCGCTCACGTTCCCGGCGACGCGCGTTGCCGCCGTCGATGCTGTGCCGGCGCGATATGTCGCGCTCGCATCGGGCGTCGTGTCCACGAGTCGCTACTTCGGTGGAATGCTCGGCGCGATCGTCGCGGGTGTCGCGCTCGCCGCGAACGACACATCGAACGCGCCAGCGCTCTTCGGTGTCCTGGCGGCGAGCGGCGCGCTCGCTTCTGTAGCGGCGCTTGGGTTGCCGGGGACGGCGCATGTCAGCGAGGGCATCGAGGTCGCCTAGCGCGCTATTCCGTCACGCTCCTCGTCGCGATGGGACGCACGATCCCGCGGTCGCCATCGACTTCGACGATCATCCCGTCGCGCAGTCGCTCGAACGCGACGCCCACGCCCACCACGGCCGGGACGCCGAACTCGCGCGCGACCACCGCCGCGTGCGAGAGTGCGCCGCCGACCTCCGTGACGACGGCGCCGGCGATCGTGAAGAGCGGTATCCAGCTCACGTTCGATGATCGGCACACGAGCACGTCGCCGGGCTTCATCTTCTTGAAGTCCTCGGTGCCCCAGACGAGCTTCGCCGCGCCGCGATGCCTCCCACCCGATGCCGACACGCCCTTGATGAGAGCGTCGTCGTCCTGCCGAGCGCGATGGATGAGGTCGGCGTTCGTGGCGCCAGTAGCGCCGAGCGGCGGCGCTGGCGCGCCGATCGTGGCCGGCGCACGCATCCGTGACCAGCGAGCGAACTCCGCCCGGCGCTCGGGCTCGAGGTCACGCAGGTCGCGGCCGTCGCGTAGCGCGGCGATGAGCTCGGCCAGCTCAAAGTGGAACACGTCCTCGGGGCGTTCGAGCCGACTCGCATCTGCGAGCCGACGGCCGATGACGCGGAACATGCGGCCGATGTTCGATTGCATCTGGCGGTCGAGCCAGTAGTTGTGCTCCTCGCTCAGTGGCCCGACGGCGCGCGCGACGGCGAGCACTTCTTCGAACACGGCAAGGTCCTCGGGGCGGCCGCGCAGCGTCTCCCGAGCGCGCTGGGCGATCGCGTCGCCCTCGGCGATGAGCCGCGCCTGGCGCTCGTCTGGGTCTTGCGCCGGTGTGGCGAGCCGTCGGCCGATCTCCGCGAGGAGCAATGAAGGGTCGTCCGCCCATGCGTCGGCACGCATGTCCTCACCCGCGTGGCCGAAGTTGCCGTAGCTCTTGAGGAACGGGCCGATCGCATCGGCGAGCTGCGTGCCACCGCGCACCGCTCGCAGCTCATCGAGTGAGGTGATCGTTCCAGAGCTCAGCCCTTCGGCCACCGCCGGCGCCGATCGCGCGAGCTCGGTGAGGCGATGAACGTCGCGTTCCAGTCGCTGCAGGCTGTGCGCGAGACCCTGCGTCATCCGGAACGCGTCGATCGCGCTGCCGCCGATCAGTCGCGCATAGGTCTCCGCGAACTCGTCCATCAGAACGTACGTCGGCCCAACGGTGAGCATGTGGATCCGCCAGATCTCATTCACGCGCGGCCATAGCTCATCGCAGGCGTCCGCAATCCGGGCAAGAGGCGCGTGGTCGAGATCGAGTCCGTCCATCCACTCGTACGTCGACAGAAGATGCGGGAGCCATTCCTCGTCCCAGATGCGGCGGAGGCCGCGGGTGTACGCGCGGATGCGCGCGGTGGAATCTCGCAAATGGACCGCGAGCTCCTCGCGCCGGTACCGCGGCTGGGCTGCGGCGTACCTGCGGCCGTTGAAGCCCTCGAGCCGCGCGACCACCGGGGTATCGAAGAACTCAGCGCGCCTAGCCATTCCGAAGTGCGCGGCGTTCGTGATGTAGTCGCCGAGCAGACGCGGGACGGGCCCGTTGAAGTGCGCATCATCGCGTCGCCAGTGCAGCTGAGCGTCACGCGCGTCGCGCCACTCGATCGGGAAGTCGTTGTTCAGCGTCGTGACCGGACGGCACTGAAGCAGATACAGCTCGCCGTCCGCGATAGCGCATTCCACGTCGACGGCGCCCTCGTTGTGGTCCTCGAGCTTCACGACGAGCTCCGCGATGGCGCGTGCCTCGGCGTCGCTGAGCGCGCCGGCATAGTGGCGCTCGACGAACGTGAGGTCCGCCTTGCGTACGACGTAGCGGTCCGGCGTCACCTCGCCCGACGCGATGCGGTCACCCAGTCCAGCTGCGGCGTCGATCACGACGACAGTCCGATCCTGTGTGATCGGATCGACGCCGAACGCGATCGCCGAGACATCGGACGGGACCATCTGTTGGACCAGCACCGCGATCCGCGGCGGGGCGTCGATGCCGCGCGCCCTCCGATAGGCCGTCGCTCGATCGCTCGCCGCCGAACGCCAGCAATCGAGCACCGCATCGGTGACCGCTTCGATACCGCGCACATTCAGGATCGTCTCGTGCTGGCCGGCGAACGACGACTCCGCGCCGTCCTCGCCGATCGCCGACGAGCGCACCGCGACGAGCGGCTCCGGGATCCCGGTCAGCTGCGCGAGCGAGCGGTGCCCGGCGGCGACGATCGCGTGCAGCTCGCGACGTTCCGCCCCGTCCTGGCCCATCGCAGCGCCGAGAGCCTCGTAGACCGATGCATCGACGCAGAAACCCGGCGGCACCCGGAAGTGGGCGGCGAGGCGGGCGAGGTTCGCCGCCTTGTTACCCACCGCCGAGGCGTCATGAGAGCCCGGAGCCCCCAAAGTCAGCGTCCGCATTGGCGCGTGAGTGTACGGACGGCGCACGGAAGGGCACTAGTGCGCGGTGCACAATCCTCCGCCCGGGGGTTGCCGTCCCGCGCCCTGAACGGTTCACTGAGCGGGACATGCAGTTCGCCCGCTTCATCCTTTCGCTTATCGGCATCGTCCTCGTTGAGAGGGCGTACGTGCGCGCGGGAGGATAGCGGCCGACAGTCGCGAACAAGACCAGACACCAAAGACCTCCCGAAAAAGGGAGGTCTTCTTCATTTCCGGGAAGAAAGGGGAGACGCAAGTGGCAATGACGGCCGAGCGCAAAGAACGCGAGCGGACCACGCCGTGGATCGAGACCAGCGGCAACCAGGTGCTCATCGACGTCCTGAGGTCCTGGGGCGTCTCCTT
>DATDEH010000096.1 GCA_036523395.1 Candidatus Limnocylindria bacterium
CGGGTGGGCCGGTGCGTTCGCACTCGGCGCCATCGTCGCGCCGCCGGACGCCGTCGCCGCGACCGCGATCTTCCAGCGTGTTGGCGTGCCGCGGCGCATCGTGACGATCCTTGAGGGCGAGAGCCTCGTGAACGATGCGACCGCGCTCGTCATGTACCGCTTCGCCGTCGCGGCCGTCGCCGCCGGGGCGTTCTCGCTCCTCGACGCCGGCCTGTCGTTCGTCGTGGTCCTCATCGGTGGGATCGCGGTCGGCCTGGTCGTCGGATTCGCAGGCGAGTGGCTGCTTGCGAATATCCGCGATACCGCGATCGCCGTGACCATCACCCTGCTCGCGCCGTACGCGGCGTACCTCGGGGCGGAGAGCATCGCCGTGTCGGGGGTGCTCGCAACGGTCGTCGCGGGTCTTCTCGCGCGCCGGGCGACGCGGCGCTCGTCCTCTGACGTCCGCGTTGTCGCGACCGGCGCGTGGCAGATGCTCCTCTTCCTTCTCAACGGTCTCGTCTTCATGCTCATCGGGCTCCAGCTGCCGAGCGTCCTGCGCGGTCTCACCGTTGACCTCTCGCGCGTGGCCTCCGTTACCGCCGCGGTCTGCTTGGCGGTGGTCATCGCCAGGATCGCCTGGGTCTACCTAGCGTCGTACCTGCCACGTGTCATCCCCGCGGTACGTCGCGCCGATCCGAATCCACCGTGGCAGGCGGTGTTCGTGGTGGGATGGTCCGGACTCCGCGGCGTCGTATCGCTCGCGGCCGCGCTCGCGCTGCCCGCCAACTTCCCCGAGCGCGACCTCATCCTTTTCCTCGTGTTCGCGGTCATCCTCGTGACGCTGGTCGGCCAGGGCCTCACGTTGCCGCTTGTGATCAAGAAGCTCGGCGTCGTGTCGACCGCCGATGCGTCACACGACGAGGTGCACGCGCGCGGTCTCACGACCGAAGCTGCCCTCGCGCGGCTCGAGGAGATGCGAGCGCAATGGCCGGGGCACATCGAGCTCATCGATCAGCTCCGCGACCGGTATGCGCATCGCGCGCGGCACGATGAGCAGCATCACGAAGACGGCGGCGCGGCGGAGCAAGAGCTGCTCGAGCACGGGCTGATCCGCCGCGAGGTGATCGACGCGGAGCGCCGGGCCGCGCTCGACCTCCATGACCGTGGCGTGATCACCGAACAGGTGCTGCGCAGCCTCGAGCGCGACCTCGACCTCGAAGACCTGCGGATGGAGGCCTGAGCGGCGGGCAAGTAGAGTTGGGTCATGCGCGAGTCCGCTGCCGCACCGCGACCAGACGACACCGGCGCGCCGGACGAGCTGAAGAAAGTTCACCGCGCCGAACCGAAAACGCGCACGTCGGCCGAGGCGAAGCGCGAGGGCCCAACGCTCGACACGATCAAGGCCGACCCGCGCGTCAAGACGTACATCCGCTCGGCGAACCAGCAGACCGGCGCGATCGGATACACCGAGCACGGCGAACGGCACGCGAACACGTCGGCCGACGGTGCCCGCTTCATCCTGAAATCGCTCGGGCACGACGCGCGCCGCTGCGAGGTCGCAGCGGTCGCGGCCTACCTACACGACATCGGCAACGTCATCACACGCGAGAGCCACGGACAAACGGGCGCGCTCCTCTCCGAAGCGATCCTCGTCGACAACGGCTTCGAGCTCGAGGAGGTCGCGACGATCATGGGCGCGATCGCGAATCATGAGGAGTCCGAGGGCGGGCTACCAGTGAGCGCCGTCTCCGCGGCGGTGATCATCGCCGACAAGAGCGACGTGCATCGCAGCCGCGTGCGGAACCCGAAGACCACTTCGTTCGACATCCACGACCGCGTGAACTACGCGGCGACGTCGGCGGAGGTCAAGGTCAGCCGCAAAGAAAAGCTCATCACCCTCGAGCTCACGATCGACACCGAGGTCGCGCCGCTCATGGAGTACTTCGAGATCTTCCTCTCGCGCATGATGCTGTCGCGCCGGGCTGCGGAGTTCCTTCACTGCAGCTTCGCGCTCGTCATCAACGGCACGCGCCTGTTGTGAGCCAAGTGCCCATCGACCGTTCGCGCCGTCCGACCAGAGTGCGCACGACCACCGCCGCAGGTGGCGTGGTGACCCGCGGCGCGGGCGACGATCTCGAGGTCGTGCTCAACGGCCGCACGAGTGACGGCACGTGGGTGTTCCCGAAGGGCACGCCCGACGCCGGCGAGTCGATCGAGGAGACCGCGCTCCGCGAGGTGCGCGAGGAGACCGGTCTCGATGTCAGCATCGTCGCGCCGATCGGCGTCACCGATTACTGGTTCGCGGTGCCGGGGGAACGCGTTCACAAGTTCGTCCACTTCTTCTTGATGCGCGCCGATGGCGGCGACGTCTCGCGACACGACCAGGAGTACGACGACGTTCGCTGGGTGTCCGCGCGCGAGGCGCGCCGGATGCTGTCGTACGAGACCTACCGCGAGGTGCTCGACCGCGCGATCGACGCCACGCGATCGGCGGCATGACGACCGACGCTGCGCTGCGGCGGACGCCGCTCTATCCGGAGCATCTGCAGCTCGGCGCCCGCATGGTGCCGTTCGCGGGCTACGAGATGCCGATCCAATATGCCGGCATCGTCGCCGAGCACCGCGCGGTGCGTGAGGCCGCGGGGCTCTTCGATCTCTCGCACATGGGCGAGTTCCACTTCGATGGCCCCGGGGCGCTCGCGGCCGTCGATCGGCTCGTCTCGAGCGACATCGCGGGTCTCGAGGTGGGGCAGGCGCGATATGGCCTCCTCTGCAACGAGGGCGGCACGATCGTCGACGACGTCATCGTGTACCGCACCGCCGCCGACCACGTCCTGATGGTCGTGAATGCCGCGAACATCGCGAAGGACGAGGCGCATGTCCGTAAGCACCTACCGAAGGAGGTCGCGTTCGCCGATCGCTCCGCCGGCACGGCGCTCATCGCGATCCAGGGCCCGCGCGCGGCCGACATCCTCGCCAAGGTCGCGGGCGGCAGCGTCGCCGCGCTCCAGCCGTTCGGGGTGAAGTCCACCCGCGCGGCGGGCGCGGAGGCGACGATCGCGCGTACCGGCTACACGGGCGAGGACGGCTTCGAGGTCTTCGTCGACAACGCCGATGCGGTGCAGGTGTGGCAGGCGCTCCTCGTCGCGGGCCGGGGCGATGCGCTCGTTCCCGTCGGCCTCGGTGCGCGCGACACGCTCCGGCTCGAGGCGCGCTTCTCGCTCTACGGGAACGACATCGACGAGACGACCGGCCCGATCGAGGCCGGTCTGGGCTGGACGTGCAAGCTCGACAAGGACTTCGTCGGACGCGACGCGGTCGCGAAGCAGAAGGCCGACGGCCCGAAACGGCGGATCGTCGGTCTCGTCGTCGAGGGCGGCGTCGCGCGCCACGGCCACGACGTGACCTCCGAGGGCAAGGTGGTCGGGAGGGTGACCAGCGGGACCTTCGGGCCGACGGTCGCCCAGAACATCGCCCTGGCGTACGTCCCGACCGAGTTGTCGAAGGTCGGCACCGCGCTGGCGGTCCGCATTCGCGACAAGGACGTTCCCGCTACGGTAGTGAAGACACCTTTTTACAGAAGGGCCATTTAGAGTGGCCCTTCACGTACAGGGTTGTCGCGAAGCGACAACGTCTTATCGGAGGCCACAGTGAGCGCCGTTCCCGACGACCTGCGCTATTCGAAGGAGCACGAGTGGGTGCGCCTGGAGGGCGACACGGCGACGATCGGTATCACGCATTTCGCACAGGAGCAGCTGGGCGACGTCGTGTTCGTCGAACTGCCCGAGAAGAGCGCGAGTGTCCGCCAGTTCGCGAGCCTCGGCGTCGTCGAGTCGGTCAAGGCCGCATCCGACATCTACAGCCCGATCTCCGGCGAAGTGGTCGAGCGCAACGTGAAGGTCATCGAGAAGCCCGAGCTCGTGAACACCTCGCCCTACGAGCAGGGCTGGCTCGTGAAGGTGAAGCTCGCCGACAAAGGCGAGATCAACAAGCTCCTCTCCGCGCAGGACTACCGCGCGCACATCGGCGAGACGGCCGGCGCCGGCGGCGACTGACCGTGGGGAATAACCCCTACTCGCCGCACACCGACTCCGACCGGGCCGCGATGCTCGAACGCATCGGCGTTCGCGACCTGGACGAGCTTCTCGGCGCCATCCCGAGGGACGCGCGCCATCCGAAGCTCGGCGTCGGACCGGGTCTCTCCGAGCTGGAGGTCCAGGCGCACCTCGAGGCGCTGGCGAAGATGAACACGAACGCGGGCGCAGGGCCGTTCTTCATCGGCGGCTCGATCCAGCGCCGGTACATCCCGGCGGCGGTCCCGGTGCTCGCGCTGCGTGGCGAGTTCCTCACCGCATACACCCCGTACCAGCCCGAGGTGAGCCAGGGCACACTGCAGGCCGTCTTCGAGTACCAGTCCCTCATGGCCGAGCTGCTCGCGATGGACGTCGTGAACTCGTCGATGTATGACGGCGGCTCGGCCACCGCCGAGGCTGCGTTCATGGCCGTTCGCGTCACGGGACGCCACAAGGTGGTCGTCGCAAGCGACGTCGACTTCACGTATCGGCGCACGCTGCGCACGTACGGCCGCGGGCCCGGGCTCGAGATCGTCGAAGTGCCGACGGCGAACCTCGCAACGTCCGCCGAAGGCGCGGCCTGTCTCATCGTGCAGCACCCCGATGCGTTCGGGACGCTCGTCGACGTGCGCGCGATCGCCGAAGCCGCGCATGCCGCCGGCGCGCTGTGCGTGCAGGTCACGGAGCCGCACGCGTGCGCGCTGCTCGAGCCGCCGGGAGCGCTCGGAGCCGACATCGTCGTCGGCGAGGGCCAGCCGCTCGGCATCACGATGTCGTACGGCGGCCCGCACCTCGGCATCTTCGCCTGCCGCGAGGCGCTCGTGCGCCAGATGCCCGGCCGCATCGCGGGTCAGACCGTCGACGCGGATGGTACGCGTGGCTTCGTGAACACGCTGCAGACGCGCGAGCAGCACATCCGTCGCGAGAAGGCGACGAGCAACATCTGCACGAACGAGGCGCTGGCGGCGATCACCGCCGCCGTCTATCTGTCGCTGCTCGGCCCCGATGGCCTGCGCGCCGCGGCGCGCGCCGGCGTTGCGCGCGCGCACGCGCTCGCGAAGCGTCTCGCAGCGCTGCCGGGCTGCACGATCGCGAACGACGGACCGTTCTTCGATCGCTTCACGCTCCGCACAGAGATGGGGGGCTGGGACCTGCGGAACGCGCTCATCGCGCGTGGCATCCAGGTCGAGGTGACCGCGTCGCATTTCGTGCACGGTCGACGCGAGGGCCGCGACGACATCATCGTGCAGTGCACCGAGCTCACGACCGAAGCGGATGCCGACGCGCTGGTCGACGCGGTCGCACAGCTCACGCGATCCAGCGAGACGGTGGCGACGAGGTGACCGTCCGCACGCACGTGATCCCCGACTCGGGCGCGAAGACGCCGGTGCCGGCGCTAGAGCCGCTGCTCTTCGAGCTCGCGCGACCCGGACGGAACGGCCGCCACGTGAGGACGAGTGAGACCGCCGAGATCCCCGACCAGTTCAAACGAAAGGCGCCCCTTCGTCTCCCCGAGCTCACGGAGCCGCAGGTCGTGCGCCACTACACACATCTCGCGCAACTGAACTATTCGGTCGATACCGGGATGTATCCCCTTGGCTCGTGCACGATGAAGTACAACCCGAAGGTGAACGACCGCGTGGCCGGACTTTTCGCCGACGTTCATCCGCGGCAGTCGTACCGCACGACGCAAGGCGTCCTCGCGCTCGCGTATGAGCTCGAGCAGATGCTGATGAAGATCACCGGGATGGACTTCGTGTCGCTGCAGCCGCAGGCCGGCGCGCAGTCCGAGTTCACCGCGCTTCTCGTGTTCAAGGCGTATCACGCGAAGCGCGGCGAGGCCAAGCAGCGCCGGCGGATCATCGTCCCGGATTCGGCGCATGGCACGAACCCCGCGTCCGCGGCGATGTGCGGCTATGAAGTCACGACGGTGAAGAGCGACGCGCGCGGGAACGTCGACCTCGATGCCCTCAAGAGCGCGCTCGGCCCGGATGTCGCGGGATTCATGCTGACGAACCCGAACACGCTCGGTCTATTCGAGGAGCGCGTGCGCGAAGTGTGCGACGCGGTCCACGCCGCGGGTGCGCTCGTGTACGGCGACGGCGCGAACATGAACGCCCTCCTCGGCGTGGCACGCCCGGGTGATCTCGGCTTCGACTGCGTTCACATCAACGTCCACAAGACGTTCTCGACGCCACACGGGGCTGGCGGTCCCGGCGCGGGTCCACTTTGTGTGAAGGCGCACCTGCGTCCGTTCCTGCCGAAGCCGTGGATCGAGCGCGACGCTGACGGCACCTATCACTACGACACCGCGCGTGAGGACCGCGTGCCCGCGGGCCAGGGTGACTCGATCGGGACGATCAAACAGCGCCTCGGGAACTTCGGCGTATTGGCGCGCGCCTATACCTATATGAAGACGCTCGGAGAGGAGGGCCTGGTGGAGACGGGACGTGACGCGATCCTTTCCGCCAACTACCTCCTCGCGCTGCTCCGACCCGCGTACGACGTCGCATACGAGCGGCCGCCGATGCACGAGTTCGTCATCAGTGCGGCGAAGCAGAAGAAACAGGGCGCGTCGGCACTCGACATCTCGAAGGCGCTGCTCGACGAGGGGTTCCATTCGCCGACGGTGTACTTCCCGCTCATCGTCCCCGAGGCGATGATGATCGAGCCCACCGAGACCGAGCCGACGGAGACGCTCGATGCGTTCGCCGCCGCGATGCTCCGCATCGCCGAACGCGTGAAGACGGATCCGGCCGCGGTGCGCGACGCGCCGCGGAACACGCCGCTCCGCCGCCTCGACGAGGTCGGCGCCGCGCGTAAGCCGGTCTTGAGGTATCGGGGAACATGAAAGGTGGGGTGGAAGGGGCGAAGCCCCTGCGAGAACCAGGTTTTTGGCGAATGGCGGCGAAGCCGACATGAGCATCGCCGCCGCGCGTCTCGCTGTCGCGATGGTGCGCCCGCCGCAGGCACTCGTGAACCGCGGGCTCACGGATCTGCGTGCGGAGCCCGACGAGGATTCCGAGCGCGTCGATCAGGCGCATTACGGCGAGCGGCTCACGCTGCTCGCGCGCGACGGCGACTGGTTCTACGCGCAGGGTCCCGATCACTACTTCGGCTGGGTGCAGGCTGATCACCTCGACGAGGTCGGCGCGCCGGAGCGCCGCATCGTCGGTGTCGTCGTGGCCGACGTTCGCTCCGCGCCGACGGACGCGGCGCCGATCATCGACCGGCTGCCCGTCGCCGCGCCGCTCGCGATCCAGGAGCGGCAGGGAGAGTGGCTGCGCATCAGCTACGACGGCTGGGTCGCGTTCCGTGACACGGTGGACATCGCGCAGCTCGCCTCGCGTTTCCCCGCGACGTCGGATCTGCTCCGCACGGCGGAGTGCTTCCTCGGCGTGGCGTATCTCTGGGGCGGCACGACGGCGGACGGGATCGACTGTTCCGGATTCACACAGCTCGTGTACCGTTTGAACGGGGTGGGTCTCGATCGTGACGCCGACCAGCAGGCGGTGGAGGGTCGATCCGTCAACGCAGCGCGTCCAGGAGATCTGTTCTTCTTCGGTGATGAGCACATCACCCACACCGCGATCGCCACCGGCGAGCGCGAGTTCCTCCACGCGCCGCAGTCGGGCGCGGTCGTCGAGCGCGGGGCGTTGACACCGGAGCGCAATCTGCGCGCGATCCGCCGGTACCTTCCGGACGACGAGTGACCGAGCACGCCGCACGACGGCAGGCACACGAAGAGGACCGGCGCACCGATCGCGAGCTCGTATACGCCGCGCGCGACGGCGACATGCTCGCGTTCGATGCCCTCTTCTACCGGTACCGCGATGGGATCTTCCGCCTCGGTCTCGCGATCACCAAGGATCCATCGGCGGCCGAGGAGATCGCGGTCGACACATTCACGCGCGCGCACCGGGCGCTTGCGCGTCTCGAGCCCGAAGGATCGCTGCGGCCGTGGCTGTACCGGGTTGCGGTCAACCTTTCGTACAACCGGCGCCCGCGCAAGGGCGTGATCATCAGCCCGCTCGAGGATTCCGCGAACGACGCGTTCCAGAGCGAGGAGCGCTCGCCATCGGTGCTCGCCGAGCAGGCCGAGGTGCGGCGCATCGTGCTCGCGGCGGTCGACACCCTGGGGCCCAAGCATCGGATCGTCGTGGTCCTGCACTACATGAACGGTCTGAACCTGGCCGAGATCGCCCAGGTGGTCGATTGCCCCATCGGCACCGTGAAATCGCGCCTCCACTACGCCCTGCGGCGCCTCCGAACACATCTTTCGGCACATCCGGAGTTCGGCATCGAACCAATGTCCTTCCTCGCGCCTAGTGCTAAGAGGACGGTCGCCCCGGTCGTCGAGCCGCTCCCGGGCGAACCGCGATGAGGTTGTTCTCCGTGGCATGTCGCGCGGCCGAGCAGAAGATGGCAGCTCTCTTCACGGGAGAGCTGCACCCGCGCGAGCGCCTCGAGCTCGAGGCGCACGCTGATGTCTGCGCGCGCTGCGACGCCGCGCTCCGCGACCTCACGACGATCTCGTTCGCCTTGGACCGCGCCTACGCGCCGCTGAGAGCTCGTGGAACGCTGCTGTCACCGGCGCGTGTCCGCCTCGCCGCGCGCGTCGAGCCCCGGTCGACCGTGCCGTGGTGGCGCACCGGTTTCGTCGGCCGCCTGTCCGAGGCGACGATGGCTCTCGGCTTCGCCGCGCTCGTGCTCGGTGGGGCCCTCGATCTGGGAGTGAAGCCCGCACCCGAGGTCGTCCCGAGCGTCACCGCGCCATCGGTCATCAAGGGCTACTTCAAGACGCAGCCGCCTGTCGACGAGAGCGCGTACGCACGCTGGCTCCGCTTCCAGCTGCGCGTGATCGGCGGCCCCGTCGTCCCGGCGGTGCGCTATCCGGTCGGCGGCCAGTTCGACGTCGCGCAGTACAGCACCGAGGACGACTGGCTCAGCGCCGGCGCACCCCGCTAGCCGGAGCTACCCGTCACGGCGTCCCATCGCGGGCGGGCCCTCCTGCTTTCGCTTCTCGTCACGCTCGCGCCGCTCCTCGCCTCGTGTGCACCGACGGCGCCAACGCGCCGCGATGTCGTGCTCGGCATCGCCGGCGAGCCGCGCGCGATCCTCAGCGATGAGCCGAGCGCGCAGGTGCTGCAGGCTGCGGTGACCGAGTCGCTCGTGCGTCGCGATCCCGATGGCGCATTCGTCGCACGGCTCGCGGCCGAGGTCCCGACGATCGCGAATGGTGGCGCGCGCATCGTGACCGACTCGGCAACACCATCCGGACGTCTGGTCGCGACGTTCGCGTTGCGCGACGACGCGCGCTGGCAGGACGGCGAGCCGATCACCGCGGACGACGTGCGATTCGCGTTCGATGACGATCGCGCGGCACCGACCGCCACGACTCGGCGCTGGATGGCGGATCGCGTCGAGCGTGTTGAGCGCGTCGACGATCGCACGATCCGCTTCACGTATCGCGCGGGCGAGCGATGGGATCTCTATCCGCTGGTCGCGCGTGTGCTGCCGGCCCACATACTCGCGGGCGCGTCGCCGGAGAAGCGCGCGCAGTACCAGCGCGAGCCGATGCACGCGGGACCGTTCGCCGTCGCGGCGTGGATCCCCGGATTCGGAATGACGCTCACGGCATTCCCGCGGTACGTCGGCGGTGCGCCGGGGCTTGGTCGCATCGAGGTCCGCTTCTACAGCGACCGCGGCGCGGTCGTCGATGCGCTCCGGCGTGGCGAGGTCGACGTGGCCGGCGCGCCGGCGGTCGAGGCCGACCTCGCGCGAACGCTCGATCGATTCGCCGACGGGCCGCGGCTCCAAGCCTTGTACAAGGCCGCGAACGCGGTCGAGATGCTGCGCTTCGGAACGAAGGGAACGGTGTTCTCCGATCTGCGCGTGCGCCAGGCCGTGGAGCTCGCGCTCGATCGGCGCGCTCTCGTCGAGACGATCTTCGCCGGCCGCGCGCGGGTGCCGCGCTCGTACCTCGTCGCTCCGCTCTGGGCCGCGACGGAGCCGCTCGAGGTGCCGCGTCTCGATCGCGAGGGCGCCCGCGCCATGCTCGCGGCCGCCGGATTCCGGACCGGACGACTCGGCATCCTGGAGCGTGGCGCGGAGCGGATGACGGTCACGCTGCAAGTGGCCACCGGCTCGCAGGCGCGCATCGACGCAGGTCGGCGTCTCTCCGGCGATCTCGCGGCGATCGGCATCGCCGCGACCGTGCTCGAGCGCTCCGCGACTGACGTGCTCGACGCCGTAACGCGCGGGGAGTTCGATCTGGCGCTCCTGTCTGAGCGCACCGACGATCCGCAGCTCGCATCGGAGCGATACGCCGGCGTCGTCGGTCCCTGGTTCGATGTCCTGCTGTCGGCGGCCGCAGCCGCCCCGGAGCGCGTCGACAAGCGAGCGCTGTATGCCGCGATGCAGCAGCTCTGGGCCGAGTCGCTGCCCGGCATACCCCTCTATCAAGAGCTCCTGGTCGATGTGGCGCCGCGTAACCTCGATGGGATCCAGCCCTCCCCGAACGGTGATCCGCTCACCTGGAACGCACGCGACTGGCGATTCGTCCCCGTCAACTGAACCGCGGCGCACCGACATGGGTATGGGCCTCTAGATGGGTCCGCATGTCCGGATGCGCGCCGTTTGTTGATTGACGCGCTGAGGGACAGGGCCCCAGAATGGCCATGTCCGCTCGCATCTACGGCCAGCAGGTCCGCGTGCGGGTACCCATGGCACAACAGGAGGAGGAGCGCATGACCAAACGCCGCACCGGCACTTGGTCTGTTCTCGCACTGCTCGCGATCGCGTCGCTGCTCGTAGGCGCGTGTTCGCAGGCACCGGCAGGACAGACGACCACAACTGGCGGCACGACAGCCGGCCAAGCTGACACCAACGGGACGCTGACCCTGAACATGGGCAGCGAGCCAGACACCATCGACCCGCAGAAGGCCTCGTTCGTCAACGAGATCGGGCAGGCCTCATTCGTCTTCGAGGGCCTAATGAGCTTCGACACGAAGACGAGCAAGCCGGTCCCGGCGGCAGCCGCGGCGGCACCGAAACTGTCGGCTGACGGCCTCAAGTACACGTATACCCTGCGCGATGGGCTGAAGTACTCGGATGGTGCGGCTCTGACCGCGAAGAACTTCGAGTACGCGTTCCTGCGTGGCTGCGACCCGGCAGCGGCAGGCGACTACTCCTTCGTCTTCTACATCATCGTGGGCTGCGAGGCCTACAACACGATGGACACGAAGAAGGCAACGCCGGCTGAGCTTTCGGCGGCCCGCGCCAAGGTCGGAGTCAAGGCGACGAGCGACAAGGACATCGAGTTCACGCTCACCGATCCGGCCCCGTACTTCGTTCCGATCACCGCCCTGTGGCAGGGCTGGCCGGTCCGCGAGTCCGACGTCACCAAGGGTGGCGACAAGTGGACCGAGCCCTCGACGTACATCGGCAACGGACCCTTCAAGCTCGCCGAGTGGAAGCACAACGAGAAGATGGTCTTCGAGCGGAACGACAACTACCGCAAGAAGATCCAGATCAAGACGATCACCAAGGTCATGATCAACGAGTCCGCCGTTGCATTCGCGGCGTACCGCAACAACGAGCTGGACATCACCGGCGTCGGCCCGACCGACCTGCGCACCGTTGAGGGCGACGCGGAACTGAAGGCACAGGTCCTCGATGTTGGCGGATCGTGCGCCTTCTACTACGGCTTCAACGTTCGTCGTCCGCCGTTCAACGACGTCAATGTCCGGACGGCATTCTCCAAGTCGTTCGACCGCGCGGCATTCGTGAAGGATGTCCAGCAGGGCATCGGCAAGGCCGCCGACGGCGGCTTCATTCCGCCGGGCTTCCCTGGCTACGACAACTCCGATACCGAGCAGAAGTACGACGTCGCCGCGGCGAAGGCGGCGCTTGAGAAGGCCAGCCCCGAAGCGAAGGCGGGCCTCACCGGCCTCAAGTACACGTTCTCGTCAAGTGCCACGAACAAGGCGCGCGCCGAATGGGCGCAGGGCCAGTGGAAGACCAACCTCGGCGTGACCGTCGAGCTCGACCCGGTGCAGAGCACGGCATACACCGCGCTCTTCAAGAAGGGTCAAGACGCGCCACAGCTGTTCTTCCTCGGTTGGTGCGCGGACTTCCCAGACCAGCAGAACTGGCACTCGACCGTGTGGGCCACCGGCGGCGTGAGCGCTGCCCGGACCGGCTATTCAAGCAAGGCGTTCGACGACTTGACCAAGGCGGCTGACAAAGAGGCCGACGCGGCCAAGCGCGATTCGATCTACAACCAGGCTGGAAAGCAGCTGAGCAAAGACGCTCCTGCGGCCTGGGTGTTCTACGACCAGAGCAAGTACCTCGTGAAGCCGTGGCTCAAGGGCATCACCGCGAACCCGATCGACTACGGCATCCCAGGGTTCTTCTCCTTCGAGAACATCAACGTCATCAAGCACTAAGCCTCGGTAACGCCGAGCGAATGAGAGGGGCCGGCGGAAACGCCGGCCTCTTTCTATCGGAGTCGTTCAGCGGCTAAATGTCGACCGACACCTCTCACGAGACACAGGCAAAGGAGTGGCGGGGATGTCGCGGCCCTGCTCGAGCGAGCGTCTGCGCCCAGCCGGCCCGAGCAGCAAGTGCGTCATGATCAGCGGGCCGGCGTAGCCAGCAGCGAGCGAGGGCAGGGCCGCGAAGTCGCGCCACTCCTGTTAAGAGGTGAACGATTGAACGATGTGTGACTGTGTCGCGGTATACACTTCGAAAAGGTGCTCAAGTACACCATCCGCCGTCTCCTATTGATGATCCCGACGCTCTTCTTCGTCTCGCTCATCACGTTCGGGCTGGCGAAAGCGGCGCCGGGTTCACCCTTCGACAAGAATCCGGACAAGCCCGCGCGCCAGGCAACGATCGATCGTTGGAACGCCTACTACGGACTCGATAAGCCCGTCCACGAGCAATACATCCTGTACATGAGCAACATCCTTCATTTCGACTTCGGCACGAGCGTCCGTCGGAACCGGCCGGTGTCCGAGATCATCGCGTCGGGCTTCCCGGTCACCGCGCAACTCGGGATCCAGGCGCTGCTCCTCGCGCTCGCCGTCGCACTACCCCTCGGTGTCATCAGCGCGCTGAAACAGAACACCATGATCGATTACGGCAGTCTCTTTTTCGCCACGGTCGGGACGACGATCCCGTCCTTCGTGATGGCGATCTTCTTCATCTACATATTCGCGCTTGGCCTGAAGCTGTTTCCGATCACCGGCTGGGGCACGCCGCAGCACATGGTGATGCCGACGGTGATCCTTGCCCTCGGCGCGGCCGCGTTCCTCGCGCGCATCACCCGCGCGTCCATGCTCGAGGCGATCCGCCAGGACTACGTGCGCACCGCTCGCAGCAAGGGCCTGCGTGAGCAGGTCGTCATCGTCGGTCACGTGCTCAAGAACGCGATGATCCCGGTCGCCACGGTCGTCGGGCCTGCGGCCGCCGGCCTCATCACCGGTTCGTTCATCATCGAGACCTTCTTCTCGGTCCCTGGCATCGGCCGCGAATATGTCACAAGCATCCTCGCCCTCGACTACCCGGTGATCATGGCGACGACGCTCTTGTACGCGTTCTTCATCATCGTCGCGAATCTGTCGGTCGACCTCGTGTACGGGATGCTCGACCCGCGGATCAAGGTGGCGAAGTAGGAATGGCCACCGCGAGCGCCACCCAGGAGCGTTCGGCCGAGCTCAACGTCCTTGCCCGCAAGCAGCGCTCGCTCTGGGGAGACGCGCTCTACCGCCTCATGCGGAACAAGGCCGCGGTCGCCGGGCTCATCGTCATCGCCTCTGCCTTCCTCATCGCCGCACTCGCTCCGGTGATCGCGCCCTATAACCCGATCCAGATACCCACGAACCCGGCCAGCCAGATGGAGCCACTGTGGACCGGCTCCAAATACACCGATCCGCGCTACCTGCTCGGGACCGACTTCCTGGGACGCGACATCGTGAGCCGGCTGATCTACGCGTCGCGGATCAGCATGGTCGTCGGTTTCGTGCCGACGGCGATCGTCTTCGGTCTTGGGGTCACCGTCGGCATGACCGCCGGCTTCTTCGGCGGGTGGCTCGACCAGATCCTCATGCGCTTCACCGACATCATCTACGCGTTCCCGGATTTCCTTTTCCTGCTGATCATCGTGGCCTCGTTCCGCAACAGCCCCTTCGGCAAGATCCTGGACGGACTGATGCTGATCTTCGTGGCGATCGCGATCGTCGGCTGGGTCGGCGTCGCCCGGTTGACGCGAGGGCAGGTGCTTGCGCTCAAGGAACGAGAGTTCGTAGAAGCCGCCCGATCCGTCGGGGCGACGCCGCGCAGGATCATGGCGAAGCACCTGCTTCCGAACGCGCTCGCGCCGCTCATCGTGACCGCCGCCTTCGCGGTTCCGAACGCGATCCTCGGCGAGGCGACGCTCTCGTTCCTCGGCGTGGGCATCATCCCGCCGACGCCGTCGTGGGGCCAGATGATCAATGAGGGCTTCCCGCTGTTTTCGGCAAACCCGTGGGCCGTGCTCCTGCCGGCCATCTGCATCTCGGTCGTGATGCTGGCGTTCACGTTCGTGGGGGACGGGCTGCGCGACGCACTGGACCCGCGGATGAAGACCTAGGCTAGACTCCGCCGACGTTGGCCGACCTACTCGAGGTCACAGACCTCCACACCCAGTTCTTCACGCGTGACGGCGTCGTCCGCGCCGTCGACGGGGTGACGTTCCAGGTCGCCGCCGGCGAAACGCTCGGCATCGTGGGCGAATCCGGTTGCGGAAAGTCCGTGACCGCGCTGTCGCTCATGCGCCTTATCCCGCAGCCACCCGGAAAGATCGTCAAGGGCTCGATCATGTTCGATGGTCAGGACATCCTGAAGATGGACGACGACGACGTCCGCGGGATCCGGGGCAACAACATCGCGATGATCTTCCAGGACCCGATGACCAGCCTCAACCCGGTCCTCACGATCAGCCGCCAGATCTCCGAGGCGCTCGAGCTCCACCTCAAGATGGACAAGAGCGAGGCGCGCAAGCGGACCATCGAGCTCCTCGAGCTCGTGAACATCCCGAGCGCGAAGAAGCGCGTCGACGACTATCCGCACCAGTTCTCAGGTGGCATGCGCCAGCGCGTGATGATCGCGATGGCGCTCTCGTGCAACCCCAAGCTCATCCTCGCGGACGAGCCGACGACCGCTCTCGACGTGACGATCCAGGCGCAGATCCTCGATCTGCTGAAGAACCTGGCGCGCGAGTTCCGCACCGCGTTCATCCTGATCACCCACGACCTGGGCGTCGTTGCGGGAATGACCCAGCGCATCAACGTCATGTACGCGGGCCGCATCGTCGAGAAGGCCGACACCGTCGAGCTCTTCGCGAATCCGAAGATGCCGTACACCTGGGGCCTGCTCCGCTCGATCCCGCGCCTCGACGAGTCGCGCAAGGCCAAGCTCGTGCCGATCGAAGGGCTGCCGCCGGACCTCATCGCGCCGCCGCCCGGATGCAAGTTCGAGCCGCGGTGCCAGTACCGCCGCGACGTGTGCCACGAGAAGGAACCGGAGCTCAAGCACATCCCGAGCTCCAAGTCCGATCACGAGGCGCGCTGCTGGGGTACTCAGGAGGGCGGCTGGCTCGTCGACACGGATTGGAAGCGGGAGATCGGCGACACACATGTCCTTGAGGTGATCAAGCAGGAGACCGCGTCCGTCACCGCGACGCCGGAAACGCCATCAGGAGCGTGACGAGATGACCGTAACGACGAACACGACGCCGCCGACGGACGAGTTCATCCAGCGCACCCGCTCGACCGCGACCGCGGACAGTGGGAACAACCTCCTCACGGTGCAGGCGCTCAAGATGCACTTCCCGCTGACGCAGGGGATCATCTTCCAGCGCCAGGTCGGTGCGGTGCGCGCGGTCGACGGCATCGACTTCTTCGTCGAGAAGGGCGAGACGCTCGGCCTGGTGGGCGAGTCCGGATGCGGCAAGTCCACGACCGGCCGCGCCATCCTCCAGCTCTACAAACCGACGTCCGGCTCGGTGAAGTTCGATGGCACGGAGCTCACGACGCTCGGAGGCGAGCAGATGCGGCGCATGCGCCGCCGCATGCAGATGATCTTCCAGGACCCGTACGCATCGCTCAATCCGCGCATGACCGTCGGCAACATCATCGGCGAGCCGCTCGAGGTACATAACCTCGCGAAGGGTCGCGCGAAGACCGAGCGCGTCCAGGAGCTGCTCAAGATCGTCGGCCTCAACCCGTACTTCACGAACCGCTACCCGCACGAGTTCTCGGGCGGCCAGCGTCAGCGCATCGGGGTCGCACGCGCCCTCGCCGTCGAGCCCGACTTCATCGTCGCCGACGAGCCCATCTCCGCATTGGATGTCTCTATTCAGGCGCAGGTCATCAACCTGCTCGAAGAGCTGCAGGACCGCTTCAAGCTCACGTATCTATTCATCGCGCACGACCTCTCGGTCGTGCGTCACATCAGCGACCGCGTTGCGGTCATGTACCTCGGCAAGATCGTCGAGCTGGCCGACCGCGTCGACCTCTACGAGCATCCGCTCCACCCGTACAGCCAGGCGCTGCTCTCGGCCGTGCCGATCCCGGACCCCTCGGTCGAGCAGAAGCGCAAGCGCATCATCCTCACCGGCGACGTGCCCTCGCCGGTGAACCCGCCATCGGGCTGCCGCTTCCACACGCGGTGTTGGAAAGCGCAGGCGATCTGTTCCGAAGTCGACCCAGAGTTCATCGAGCAAGCCCCGCGTCACTGGGCGGCCTGCCATTTCCCGGGTGCGTGATCGCGCGCTTTAGCTGCTTCGGCGGGTCCTGCCCCGGCGAGTGGGGCCGCGTGCTCGCGAGCTGGCCTCCCCGCGCCTTCCCACACTGATCCGCCGTCCTGTCGCGGGGCCCCTCCACTCTCGCTCGCACGCAACCCGCACTCGCCGTGTCACCCGCCGAACGCCCAAGTAGCTCGTCCGACTCGCTGTACCCCTCATGGCACGTTCCCTGCGGCGTGTTGTATGTCCCAAGTCGCACGAGTCGCATGCCCTGTCTTAGGGACTTCGAACAGATCTGGAGGAGATGTGATTGGAAAGGCCGACGCCTACTGAGCAGCACAGGAGGCTCGAGAAGCTCGCGGGCAAGTGGATCGGTGAAGAGAAGATCGAAGGCTCGCCACACGCGTCCGAGACCAAGGCGACCGGGACGTTCGATTTCCGGATGGACCTCGGCGACCTGTTCATGATCGCGGACTACGTCGAGAAGGCGGGTGACAAGACCCTGCTCGCCGGTCACGGCGTGATCGGGTGGGACGCGAAGAAGAAGAACTACACGCTGCACTGGTTCGACACGTTCGGCAGCCCGCCGGGCGCCCCGGGAACAGGCGAGTGGGAGAACGACATCCTGAAGTTCCACCAAGAGGGCAGCGGGAACACGATCTTCGAGCTAGCGGACGGCGGCCTCATCTTCAAGATCGAGGTGGACGTCGACGGCAAGGGGTCCAAGCCGATCATCGTCGGCAAGTACCGGCGTGCCGGTTCTCGAGCCAACGTGTCGGAAGAGCATCAGCCTGAACGGGATCGCACGACCTCTCGTTCCTAGATGGCGTGATCCGTCTGCGGGCCGCGGCGCTCGCTGCCATTTTCGTAGCGGCCTGCGCGCCGGCGCCGCAGACAGACATCGCCACGCCGACCGCCGCGCCCGTCCCCGGCGGACGCGTCGTGCAGACGACCTTCTTCGATGCGCAGACGCTGCAGCCTTTCCTCGCGACAGACTCGGTCTCGTTCCAGGCGACCGGGCTTCTCTACGCGCCGCTCCTCCGACCCGATCCGGTGACGGGAGAGCTCCTGCCACATCTCGGAACGTGGTCGCTCTCCGCGGACGCGCGCACGATCACCTGGGACATCGATCCACTGGCTCGGTGGTCTGACGGCACGCCGATCACCGGCGACGATTTCGCCACGCTCGCCAAGGCCGTGGCGCGAAGCAAGAAGACGACGCGCCGCTCATCGTTCCAGGTTATCGAAGGTTTCGCGGACTATCAGAGTGGCAAGGCTGGCGCGATCGCGGGCATCTCGGTCGCGGGGAAGCAGTTCACGGTGCGCTTCGCGGCGGCGTTCTGCCCGTCCCTCTACTCGGTGTTCGGCATCGCGCCGATCCCAACGCAAACCTTCTCGCGCTATCTCGGAGACACGCCGGCAGCGTCGACGATCGATGAGGCGACGGAGAACCTCGCGCCAACGGTGACCAGTGGCCCATTCCGGTTCGAGTCTTGGAAGAAGGGGGAGCGCCTCGATCTCACGAGGAACGAGAGCTACTTCCAGGGCGCGCCGCTCCTCGATGGCATCTCGTTCAAGGTCACCTCCGACGCGAGCGCGTATGGCGCGCTGTCGCGCGACAGCGAGCTGAACCTCGCGAGCATCGAACCGAAGGACGCGGACGCGGCGGCGCGCCGCGGCCTCGCCCTTCGCGCGTATCCCGCGGCGTCGTACACCGCGATCGCGTGGAACCTGCGGACCGGCGCGCCCGCGCTGCGCGACGTCCGCGTTCGGCAGGCGCTGGCGTATGCGATCGACATCGACGGATTCATCCGGAGCACGCT
>DATDEH010000097.1 GCA_036523395.1 Candidatus Limnocylindria bacterium
GAGACCCGACTGAGCGGAAGCGCTGCCTGCCGTCGGCGTCGAGCTGGTCGTGGTCGTCGCGGAGCCTGCCGCACTCCCCGGTCCGGGAGCAAGGCTCGCCGCTGTTAAGAGGACGGCGAATGTCCCGTAGGCGGCAAGCTCCGCGATCGACCTCAGCATGCTGGTCAGGCGGTCGCTCGAGTGCGACGCGAAGTTCGCACCATGGTCACGAGTCGCCAGATGAACATCGCTGCGGCGGCCGCGGCGGCGAAGGGAAGTGCGGTCCGCAGTGGGTCATTGCTTGGGGTGGCGGGCGCGGTTACCGGCGTCGTCACGGTGGTGCCCTTCTCGGCGGAAGCGGCCTTCGCGGCGGCGGCAGCTTTGTCTGAGGCGGCTGACTTGTCCGCGGCAGCGGCTTTGTCCGCCGCCGTCTTGCCCTTGTCGGCCGTCGACGTTCCGGCTGCGGCGACGACGGAAAGCGTTCCGAGATCCTGCGGCGCGAACGCGCCCTGCGTGACCTGCCAGGTGTACGTGCCACCCGCGGGGAAGTACACGCTGGCGACGTAGTGGCCGATGTCACCCTGGGACGTGCCCGGGAACGAGAGCGTCCTGCCGGATGTGGCCACGGCGAGGATCTCCGTCTTGTCCACGTTGATCGCCGTCACGCCATGCTGGCGGATCGTGTATCCGAGCTTGAACTCTTGACCGGCCACGAATTGTCCGGGCATCTCATCGAACGTCGTGACAGCCCAACCTCCCGCGATCGCGGGGGAAGCAAAGACTCCGAGCGACAGCGCGAGGACCGCGGCGAGCATCGTGAGCGAGCGCATATGACCTCCGTCGTTACGCGGATTGGCGACGCGGCCCACGCCACCTAGAGGCCATACAACCGTGCGGGCATCCGGTTCCCGTGTCTCTGCGCAGAGACAGCGGATGGCTAGGCGGGAGTCTTCGTGGTTTCGCGTGTGGGTGGATGGACGAAGGCGAGAAGAAGGACGAGGGCGAGGACCATGTTGATCGCGAGCATGAAGAAGATCCCGCGGTAGCCGAGGTTGAGAGCGTTCGCGTTGAGGAAGATCTCGGCAGCGACGAAGACCGAGAGTGGGATCGCGATCGATTCCGATGCCGCCTTGAGCCCGGCGAAGATCCCCGATTCATCCGGATCGATCAGCGTCGTGAGGAGCGGCCAGGAGGCAGCGCTCTGGGCCCCGTTGCCGACGCCCGCGAGAGTTACGACGACGATGGTCTCGGGCAGCTCGCGGATGATCGTGCCGCCGATGGCGCAGACGACCAGGATGGCCCAACCGATCGCGAGCACGGTCTTCTGGCCGAACCGGTCGGCCATGCGGCCGAAGCCGATCGCGGAGATCGCGGTGACGAGCAGAGCGAGCGCGTCGAGCGCGAGCGCGACTTGATCGGTGAGATGGATGTCCGTCACGAGAAAGAGCGTGAGATAGGGAAGCACCGCGCTGAAGCCGAAGAAGAACACGAACAGTGTCCCAAGGAAGCGCAGGGCCTGGACGTGGCTGAGGGCGACCCGAACGTATGTCCGGAGCGGCACATGCTCGGCGCGCGCCGCCAGTTCGCGACGCTCGTGAATGCCTGCGACCGTGACCGCGAACGTGGCCAGCATGGTCATCGCCACGGCCACATACACCCATGCCGGAACGCCCTCTTCGTGGGAGAGAACGACGACGACCAGGAGGAACCCCACCTGCCCCAGGAACTGGATCCCCTGCGAAAGGCCAGAGAGGACACCGCGCTGGCGCTGCGGGGTGATGTCGGCCAGCAGGGCCGCGTACGGATCGACGGCCGCGTTGAAGAAGATCGAGAAGAGGAAGATCGAGATGGCCAAGGGCACCAGCGACTGCGCCGAAGCCGAAGCGACCAGGAAGAACGCCGCCGAGAGCGGTACGCAGATCGCGATGAAGGGCCGGCGGCGACCGAAGCGCGTCCAGATCCGGTCAGACGCCGCGCCCACTGTTGGCTGGATCACCGCGCCCTCGATGCTTCTCGTGCTCGAGAGAAGACCGGTGAGAAGGTCGGGCGCGCCAACGGCTTTCAAGGCCAGCGGCAGAAGGAAGTTGTTGAAGGCGTAGAAGGCACCCGCGCCGATCGAACCGGCTGAGTAGATGAGCATCGTGCGGAGGCTGATGTCCATCGCGCAGCGCGAGCCTAAGCGCTACTATATTTGGTTGCAAAGAGCTCACCTCGCGATAGAACAGATGTTTTACTACCTGCCAAAAACGTGCGAGAATCCGAGCGAGGAGGGCCTGCGATGGAGTTGAGCGTCGTACTCGCTGGCGGTGCGCTCGTGGTCTCGATCGCCGTGCTGGTCGCGGTGCTCGCGCGGCGCGCTCCGACGGACGCGAGCACTGCTCCCGCGTATGAGCTGCTGTCCGCGAGCATCGCGGAGCTACGCGCGTCCAACACGAGCGCGATGGGCGACCTTCGCAACGAGATCCAGCGGACGCTCGGCGCGAGCGAGCAGCAGGTCATGACGCAGACCGGCGCGACGCAGCGGTCTCTCCACGACCTCTCCCGGCAGCTCGGCGTGATGAGCGAGCAGAGCGCGCGCGTGAGCGAGCTGGCGAAGGACATCGGGTCCCTCCAGGATCTGTTGCGCGCGCCAAAGCCCCGCGGTGGGTTCGGCGAGCTCATGCTCGAGCGACTCCTGCAGGACTGCCTCCCGGTGAGCGCGTATGAGACCCAGTACACGTATCGCGATGGCTCGCGCGTCGACGCCGTCGTGCACTGCGCGAACCGCCTGGTGCCGATCGACGCGAAGTTCCCGAACGAGTCGTACACGCAGATCGCCGTGGCGACGGACGAGGCCGACCGGATGCGCCGTCGCCGCGCTTTCCTTCAGCAGGTGCGCCGCCACATCGACGCGGTCGCGCGCTACGTGTCGCCGCAGGACGCCACGATCGATTTCGCATTCATGTACCTGCCGTCGGAAGCGATCTACTACGAGGTGATGACGCGTGAGAGCGTCGACGAGGCCGACCTCGGCACGTATTGCCAGGAGCGCCACGTGATCCCCGCGTCGCCGAACACGCTCCTCGCGTACCTGCAGGTCGTAGCGCTGGGCATCCGCGGGCTTGCGATGCAGGAGCGCACGCGCGAATTGCAGCAGAGCATCGCGCAGGTGCGACGCGAGTTCGAGCGCTTCGTCGGACTGCACGACCAGCTCGGCACGCATCTCGATCACGCGATGAAGAAGTTCGATGAGACCGAGCGCGCGCTGGCGCGCGCTTCGGGAGCGATCGAGGGGCTCGCCCAGGTGCCGATCGCCGCGGGTGGGGAACAGGCTGTGCTGCCGCTCGGAGACGAGGACTAGTCATCCGGCGCAGCTTGGCGCTCGTCGCCGTCGCGAGCGCGCTCATCGCCGCTGGGTCGATCGTCGCCGTCGACCCGGAGGTGCCGCTCGCGATCGGCGTCGTCATCGCCGCGGTCGCCGTGTGCTCCGGGGCGGTCGCGGCCGCGCTGCTGCTCTCGATCCCGCTGGGGGAGTCCCGCCGGCGCCAGCGCCCTGCGGCGCCTGCGCTGCGCCGTGGCATCGAAGTCACGGCGATCGTCGGCCTGCTGCTGCTCCTGCGCGTCGTCGATGGCCTCACCGTGATCACCGGGGGCTTCGTCGTTGCGGGCTTCCTCGTCGCCGAGCTGGTCCTCTCAGCGCGTCCGAGCCGGGCTTCGCGCTAACCTCGCCTCACCGATGGACACCGCCGAGCTCAAGGCCCGCGTGGCCGAGCGCGTCGAGGCGCGCGCGGGTGCGCTCGACGAGCTCGCGCTGCGCATCCACGAACGGCCCGAGCTCGCGTATGAGGAGCGCTTCGCGTCGAGTGCGCTTGCCGACCAGCTGACGCGCGAGGGCGCGACGGTCACGCGCGGCGCCGGCGGGGTCGAGACCGCCTTTGCCGCGGAGGTCGGGACCGGTGCGCCGGTGGTCGCGATCCTCGGCGAGTACGACGCGCTGCCCGGCGTGGGCCACGCCTGCGGTCACAACTTGATGGGCACCGCGGCGAGCCTCGCGTTCCTCGCGCTGCGTGACATCGCACCCGATCTGCGCGGTCGCGTGCGGGTCGTCGGGTGCCCGGCCGAGGAGCGCGGCAACGGCAAGGTGAAGCTGATCCGCGCGGGCGTGTTCTCCGATGTCGACGCCGCGCTCATGTATCACCCCGGCGACACCGATGAGATCGACCCGCTCATGCTGGCGATGGTCACGCTCGAGGTCGAATTCATGGGCAAGGCGGCGCACGCCGCGGCCGAGCCGGATCAGGGACGAAACGCGCTCGACGCCGTGATGCTCGCGTGGACGGCGCTCTCGGCGCTCCGCCTCACGGTCCGCAGCGATTCGCGCTTCCACGGGATCATCACCGACGGCGGCAAGGCGGCGAACATCATTCCGGACCGCGCTGCCGCCACGTTCATGGTCCGATCGCCGGACAACACGTATCTGCAAGAGCTCCGTCGCCGCGTCCTCGCGTGTTTCGAGGGCGCGGCCACGGCCACGGGTTGCGAGCTCCGCGCGACCTGGAGTGACGTGTGCGAGACGGTGAGCACGAACCGACCGCTCGCCGACGCGTTCGCCGCGAACGCGAAGACCCTTGGACGCCAGATGAAACCACGGCGGCCGGGAGACACGCACGGGTCGACCGACATGGGGAACGTCACCAGCATCGTGCCGGGGATCCATCCGTTCCTGTCGATCACGGACGGGCCGGTCCCGGGGCATTCCGTAGAGTTCGCGGCTGCCGCACGTACACCGCAGGCGCTCGAGACGATGCACGTCGCGGCGAAGGCGCTCGCGATGACCGCGATCGATGTGCTTCGCGACGACAAGCTGCGCATCCGCGCGAGGGAGGCGTTCGATGGGCATCAGCAGCGCCGTTGACTGGTTCGGCGGTGAGGTGAATGCGGCGCAAGCGGAGCGGCTCGCCGCGCTCTACGACCTTGACGCGCCCCACGGGCCGGCCGCGGCGATCGACTGGTTCCGCGCGATCGCGCGCCGCACCGGTGGCCCGGTCCTCGAGCTCGGCTGCGGCACCGGACGCGTCGCGATACCGCTGGCGCAGGACGGCCACGAGGTGGTCGGGCTGGACCGGTCGCCGGCGATGCTCGCGCGCGCCGAGCGGCACGCGCGGCGTGAGGGCGTGACGCTCCGGCTCGTCGAAGGCGACATGCGCTCGTTCTCGCTCTCCGACGCGTTCCCGCTCATCGCGATCCCCTTCAACACCTTCCTGATGCTCGCGCCCGGCGACCGCTGGGCGTGCCTCGCACGCGTTCGGGAGCACCTCGCGCCGACCGGTCTCCTCGCGGTGGACTGCTTCCAGCCGGACCCGGAGCACATCGTCGGTCACGACGGCACGGTCCGAGAAGAATGGACGCGACACGATCCGGAGAGCGGTCGCGACGTGACGAAGTTCTCGAGCTCGCGCGCGAACGTGGATCAGGTCGACCTGCGGTGGTGGTTCGAAGAGCTCGATGACGATGGCCACATCACGCGCTGGCAGCGCGCCACCACTCTGAACTACATGTATCGACGCGAGGCCGAGCTGACGTTCTCGGCCGCGGGCTTCGAGCTCGAGGCGCTGCACGGTGACTACGACGGTTCGCCGGCGGGCAGCGCGTCACCGAAGCTGCTCGTCGTCGCGCGCCGGCGAGAACGGGGCGCCGGCCGCGAGCGCAGAGGGTGAGCGACCTCCTCATTCGCGGCGGGGTCGTGGTCGATGGCACCGGCGCGCCGGGGATGCGGGCGGACGTGGCGGTCACCGATGGGCGCATCACGGATGTCGGCGATGCGGCCGGTCGGCGGGCGACGCGGATGATCGACGCGCGCGACCGAGTGGTCGCGCCCGGGTTCATCGACATCCACTCGCATTCCGACAACACGGTCTTCGTGAACGACGCGTTCGAGAGCGCGCTGCACATGGGCGTGACGCTCGTCGTGTGCGGGAACTGCGGCGGCTCATCGGCGCCGGTGTCTGGTCTCGCGGCCGAAGAGCTCGACCGCGCGCTTGCCGTGCTCGAGGTGCGGCGGACGTGGTCGACCTTTGCCGAGTACGCGGACGCCTGCGACGAGGCGCGGCCCGCGATCAACCTCTGCTCGTACGTGGGTCACGGCACGCTCCGGAAGTGCGTGATGGGTGCCGCGGCGCGCGAACCCAGCCACGGCGAGCTCGACGCGATGCGCATGCTCCTCGCCCGGGCGATGGATGAAGGCGCGATCGGCCTTGCCTCTGGCCTTATCTATCCGCCGAGCGCGTACGGCACCACCGACGAGCTCGCGGCCCTGTGCGCCGTCGTCCAGGAGAAGGGCGGCCTGTACGCCAGCCACATCCGCAACGAGGGCGATCGCCTGCTCGAGGCGGTCGACGAGAATCTCGAGATCGGGCGCCGCTCGCGGGTGCGCGTCCAGCTGTCGCACCACAAGGCGTCGGGTCCGAAGAACTGGGGCAGGGTCAAGGAATCGACCGCGAAGATCGAAGCGGCGCGCGGTGCCGGCATGGAGGTCCAGGCCGACCAGTACCCGTATACGGCGTCCTCGACCGGCCTCGCGGTGACGATCCCGAACTGGGTGCACGAGGGTGGACGGCTCGCGATGTGCGAGCGCCTCAAGGACCCCGCGGTGCGCGCGCGGATCCGCGATGAGTACGTTGAGACGGGCCGCAACTGGGATCGCATCGTCATCGCGCGTGCGCGCCGGCGACCTGAGTGGAGCGGTCGCACGGTCGCGGATATCGCGCGCGAGGTGGAGCAGGATCCGCTGGAATGGACCTGCGATGCGCTCGTCGAGCACGAGGGCGACGTCCAGATCGTGCACCACTCGATGTATGAGGACGATGTGCGCTATGTCATGGCGAAGCCCTACGTCGCGATCGGCAGCGACTCGTCGGCGAACGCGCCATACGGTCCGCTTTCGTTCGGCAAGCCGCACCCACGCTCGTACGGCACCTTCCCGCGGGTGCTCGGGCGGTATGCGCGCGACGAGCACGTCCTGGGGCTCGAGGACGCGGTGCGCAAGATGACGTCGCTGACGGCAAGGCACCTTCGGCTCGCGGACCGCGGTGAGATACGGGTCGGCGCGTGGGCGGATCTCGTCGTGTTCGACCCGCGGCGCGTTGCGGACACCGCGACCTACGACGACCCGCACCGCTATCCGGCGGGCATCGAGCACGTCGTCGTGAATGGAGAGGTCGCGCTGGACGCGGGCGAGACCGCGCCGGGTCGCAGCGGACGCTTCCTCCGCCTCGGCCGGGATCTGGGAGGCGCGTGACCGAGCCGCGCGTCGCGATCCTCGCGGAGGGCCTCTTCACGCGGATGACCGCGAAGACCGCGATCGGCGTGCTGCGCTACGCGCGCTATCAGATCGTCGCGGTCGTCGATTCGACGCGCGCGGGCACCGACGCCGCGGATCACGTCGGCATCGGCCGCGGCGTGCCGGTCGTCGCGACCGTCGATGACGCGATCGCTCGGGGCGCGGACGTGCTGCTCATCGGCACGGCAGCCGCCGGCGGGCAGATCCCCGACGCGTACCGACCGCTGCTAGCGCGGGCGCTCGAGCGCGGGTTATCTGTCTGGAGCGGACTCCACGAGCGCGTGCTGAGCGACCGGCGCCTCGCGGAGTCGGCGAAGCGAGGGAACGCGTCGGTCCGTGAGCTGCGCGAGCCGCCGGCGGAGCTGCCGATCGGTGGGCATCGCCGCCCGCGCGACGGTGCGACGGTCGTGCTCACCGTGGGCTCGGACGCCGCAGTCGGGAAGATGACCGCATCGCTGGAGATCGTCGCCGCGCTGCGCCGGCTGGGCGAGAAGGCGGCGTTCGTCGCGACCGGCCAGACGGGGATCGCGATCGCGGGTGAGGGCATCTCGGTCGATGCGGTCGTGGCCGACTTCATCGCGGGCGCCGCTGAGAAGATGGTCTGCGAGGCGGCCGAGCACGCGGACTGGGTCATCGTGGAGGGCCAGGGCTCGCTCACGCATCCGGGTTTCTCCGGCGTGACGCTCGGTCTGCTGCACGGCGCGGGGCCCGAACTGATGGTGCTGTGCCACCACGCGACGCGCCGATCGATGAAGGGGTACGACGACACCGGACTTCCACTCCGGTCGCTGCGCGAGCTCGTCCAGATCTACGAGGATGCCGCCGCGTGGCGAAGACCGCCGGGCTATCCGCCCGCGCGGGTCGTCGCGGTCGCCCTCAATACCGGGGATCTGGTGTCCTCGGACCCGCCGGACCTGGCTCTTCAGTGGATCCAGGGCGCAGCCGCCGCGACGAAGCTTCCGGCAGCCGACCCGATCCGCGAGGGCACCGCGGGCGCCGACCGCCTCGCGCGCGCGCTCATCGACGCGCGCGGCCGCGGCGCGGTGACGCGGACGTCGTGAAGTTCACCGTCCGCACCGTCGACGTGCACCTCGAGGTGCCGTTCCAGATCTCGCGCGCGGTGCGGACCGAGAAGCGCGTCGTGCTCGTCGAGCTCGACGAGCGCGGCCGGGTTTCGCGGGGTGAAGCCTCACCGGACCCGTACTTCAAGGAGACGACGGAGTCGCTCGAGGCGGATGTGCGCGGCGCTCTCGACCTCGTACCCGAGGATGACTCCGACCTCGCGACGCTGAGGCGGCGCCTCGACGAGCGCTTCCCGCACGGGGGCGCCGCCGCGTGCGCGCTGGACATCCTCGGACACGACCGCGCCGCGCAGGCCGCCGGCCAGCCGCTGCGGGACTTCCTCGGCCTGGCCGGCCGTGAGGCACCGCCGACCTCGTTCACCATCGGGATCGCGGAGCCGCGAGTGATGGCCGATCGAGCTGCCGCGGCCGCTGCGAAAGGGTTCACCGTCCTGAAGGTGAAGCTCGGGCACGGTGGCGACGACACGGTGATCCTGTCGTCGATCCGAGAGCGCTTCGCGGGAACGATCCGCGTCGACCCGAACGCAGCGTGGACGCCGGCTGAGGCTCCGGGCCGCATCGAACGCATCGCGCCCTTCGACATCGAGTTCGTGGAGCAGCCCACGCCGACCGACGACATCGATGGACTGCGCTACGTTCGCGAGCGTTCGGCGCTGCCGATCGTGGCCGACGAGGCGGCCGTGCGTCTCCCGGACGTCGAGCGGCTATCCGGCGCTTGTCACGGGATCAACGTGAAGCTGCAGAAGTGCGGTGGCGTCGCGGAGGCGCGCGCGATGATCGCGAGAGCGCATGAGCTTGGGATGAAGGTGATGCTCGGCTGCCGCGCGGCGGAAACGAGCGTCGGGATCGCGGCCGCCGCGCATCTCGCGCCGGCCGTGGAGTGGGCCGACCTCGACGGCAACCTCCTCATCATCGACGATCCGTTCCGTGCGGTGCCGGTCGTCCGCGGACGCTTCGTGTTCTCGGAGCGTCCCGGTCTCGGCGTGGTTCCGGCGAGTGCCACCGCGTGAGTTCCGACCACGCGAGTTCGACCACCGGCAAGATCGAAGTCGCGCTGTTCGCGGTCGGCTTCGCGATGGCCGGCCTGGTTCTTCTCGCGCTGTTGTGGTCGAGTGCCGGCGCGTACGCAGATATGGCTCGGGCAGCGGGGACCGAAAGCACGACGTTCATCGATCACACAAGTGGTGCGAACGTCGCGATGGGGTTGGGGCCTCTCGTTCAGGAGCATCGGGTCTGGTCGACGTACGTGACCGGCGGCACGGCTGATCCACCTGAGCCTGGGCGCTTCTACACCGCCGACGAGATCTCGCACATGGTCGACGTTCGGCGCGTCTTCGACGGCGCGAAGCTGCTCATCCCGGCTGGGCTCTTCGTCATGGCGATTCGGCTTCAGCGCGCGCGGGCGCGCAGCGCCGAAGCGATGTTCCGCCTCGCGCGGGACGGCGCGGTCGCGGCAGGCGTCGTCGTTGCCACCCTTGGCGTCATCGCCGCGCTCGCGTTCGAACAGGCCTTCCTGCTGTTCCACGAGGTCTTTTTTCCGCAGGGCAACTTCCTGTTCGACCCTGCGACGAGCAACCTGGTTCGGCTGTACCCGGACTGGTACTGGGAGGGCATCACATTCCGCATCGGTCTTACGTTCATCGCGGTCGCCGCCGCGGTGGTCGTCGCGGCCTCCGTGGGACTTCGCCGCGCTCGCTCCACTAGACTCGCCACCGAATGAAACGCGTTCTTCTCATCGAAGACCTGCCACAGGTCGCGCAACACCTTCAGTCGATGCTGGCCCGCGAGAAGGAAATCGAAGTGGCAGGTGTCCAAAGCCAGGCCGACGCCGCGATCGCACAGATCGCGACCGAGAAGCCGGACGTCGTCATGATCGACTCGCTGCTGCAGGGCAAGGTCACTGCCGTCGACATTGCCAAGCGCATACGCACGGCATCCCCGGGCACGCGGATCATCATGGTCACCGTTCCGCAGAAACCGCTCGATTCGAAGGACGAGGCGGCCGTCGACGCGGTCTTCGTGCTCCCGGGCGGCGCGAACGAGCTCGCGCTCGTGCTCGGCGTCGGCAAGGCGGCGCGGCCGCAGAACGGTCTGATGATCGCGGTGTACTCACCGAAGGGTGGCACGGGCAAGACGACGCTCGCCGTGAACCTCGCGGTCGTTCTACGCCGTCAGGGGAAGTCGGTCGCGCTGATGGATGGTGTGATGCAGTTCGGCGCCATCCGTCACGCGATGCAGATCCCGCCGGCGACGAGGTCGTTCGTTGACCTGCCGACCGCGGGCGCGATGAAAACGTCGCTGGCCGAGGTCCTCTGGGAGGGCCCGTCCGGTGTGCACGTGCTCCTCGCGCCGGCGAAACCCGAGGAGGTCGATCTCATCCAGGGCGGCGACATCGGCAGCGCGATGAACATGCTGGCCGAGACGCACGACTACGTCATCGTGGACACGCCTTCACGGCTCACCGAAGATGCGCTCGCGATCCTCGACACCGCGAACCTCATCCTCATGGTGGTCACGTATATGAACGCGACCGTCGCGAACTCGCGCTCGGCGATCGACACGTTCGAAGCCCTCGGCTACAAGGGCAGGAAGCCCATCCTGCTCGTCGTCAATCAGGCCGATACGCCCGGCGGGATGTCGAAGCAGGCCGTCGAGCACGCGCTCAACCTGCCGATCATCGCGGAGATCCCGACCGACTGGAAGACCGTAAGCGAGTCATTGAACAAGCAGCAGCCGTTCGTCCTCGGGTCGCCGCAGGCGCCCGTGAGCCGCGCCGTCGAAGCGCTCGCGCACGGCCTCGTCACACAGCAACGGAAGTAGAAGTCCTCGGCCCCGGGGCCCCGATCGGGGTGTTCGACTCCGGAGTCGGCGGCCTCACGGTACTGAAGGAGCTGCGCCGCCAGCTCGCCGGCGAATCCACCATCTACCTCGGCGACGAGGCACGGATGCCGTATGGTCCACGGCCCGCGGAGGAGGTCATCGCCTTCACGCGCCAGGCGATGCGCTGGTTCGCTACGCGGGATTGCAAGCTCATCGTGCTCGCGTGCAATACGGCCACCGCGCAGGCGCTCGAGGCGGTACGCGACGAGTCCGCGGTGCCGATCATCGGCGTGGTCCGACCGGGCGCGGCCGCGGCGATCGCGTCATCGCCGCGGCGATCGATCGGCGTGGTCGCGACGGTCGGAACCGTCCGCTCCGGCGCGTACGTCCGAGCGGTGCGGGATCTCGACCCGCTCTGCGACGTCATGCAGCAGGCCTGTCCAAAACTGGTCCCGATGGTCGAGGCGGGGAAGGCCGGCACGCCCGAGGCGCTGGAGGCGGTGCGCGAGTACGTCGGGCCACTCCTGAGCGAGGGCGGCGTCGTCACGCCCGTCGTCGACACGCTCTTGCTTGGCTGCACGCATTACCCGTTGCTCCGTGAGGAGTTCAGCAAGGTGGCCGGGCCGGGCGTCCGTGTCGTCGACTCCGCAACCACGACCGCGCTCGCGGTGCGCGAGGTCCTCCAGTCGCACCGGCTGCTCGCCGACGGCGCGACGCCGCGCCATCGGGTCTTCGCGACCGGGCCGGTCACGCATTTCACCGAGGTCGCCCGCACGATCTTCGGCGAGAAGCTTCCCGAGGTGGAGGCGGCGACGCTGACGTGAATCTCGTTTCGACGATCACCGGTCTGCCGTACGTCGGCAAGACGACACTCTTCAACCTGCTCACGGGCGGGCACGCCGCGACGGGCGCGTTCGCGGGCGCCGAGGGCGAGACGAACGTCGGCGTGGCGAAGGTCCCCGACCACCGGGTCGACAAGCTGGCGGCGATGTACAAGCCGAAGAAGACGACGTTCGCGGAGGTCACCTACCGGGATCTCGGTCTCGCGCCGCGCGTCGCGACCGGTGCCGCAGGTCATGCGACGCAGGCGGGACAGGGGATCAGTGCGCAGAAGCTAGGCGACCTTCGCACCTCTGACGCGCTCGTGCACGTGGTGCGTGCGTTCCGCGACGCGTCGGTGCCGCACGTCAACTCGAGCGTCGATCCGAAGCGCGACCTCGCGACCCTCGAGCTCGAGCTGCTGTTCGCCGATCACGTCGTCGTCGAACGGCGGCTGGAGCGTATAGAGCCGGAGCTGCGCTCGGCGAAGGGTCCCGAGCGCGAGCAGAAGGAGCGCGAGCGCGCCGTCTTGCAGAAGGCGATGGCCGCTCTGGATGCGGAGACGCCGCTGCGCGATGTCGGGCTCGATGAGGAAGAGCGCAAGGAAGTGCGTGGGTACCGCTTCCTGACGCTCCTCCCGCAGCTCGTCGTCGCGAATCTCGACGAGGGCGACGTCGCCGATCCCGACGCCGTGCTCGGGCCGCTGCGCGAGGCCGCCGCGAAGCATCGCGCGATGTCCGTGGTCGGCGTGTGCGCGAAGCTGGAGGCGGAGATCGCGCAGCTCGAGCCCGGCGAGGCGGCCGCGTTCCGCGCGGACCTCGGCCTACACGAGCCCGCGCTCGATCGCGTCATCCATGCGACGTACGAGCTGCTCGGTCTCATCTCGTTCTTCACGGTGGGCGAGGACGAGGTCCGCGCGTGGACGATCCCCGCACGACTTCCCGCGCAGCAGGCTGCGGGCGCGATCCACTCTGACCTCGAGCGCGGGTTCATCCGTGCCGAAGTGATCGGCTGGGAAGACCTGCTCAAGGCCGGCTCCGAGGCGAACGCGAAGAAGCAGGGGATCATGCGAACCGAGGGGAAGACCTACACGGTCAAGGACGGGGACGTGATCCACGTGCTGTTCAACGTTTGATGTGAGCGCGGACTTTCTCGCGATGGTTGTTTGATGTGAGCGCGTGAGCGCGGACCTCCTCGCTATCGGTCACGTTGCGCGGGACGAGTTCGAGGGCGAGCCGACCTGGCGGCTCGGCGGCACGGCGCTCTACGCGGCGGCGACGGCGGCGCGTCTCGGAACGCGCACGGCGCTCGTAACGCGCGTCGGTCCGATCGAAAAGCCCGCGCTCGAGGAGCGCTGCGCGCAGCTGGGGATCACGCTGCACGAGCTCCCATCGTCCGCGACGACGACGTTCGGGTTCCGCTACGTCGAGGGCAAACGGTTCATGCGCCTCACCGCACGCGCGAAGGGGATCGGGCCAGCGGATGTTCCGGCTAACTGGCGCGGTGCGCGCGCTGTCGTGCTCGGCTCCGTCGCGCACGAACTCGACCGCTCGCTGTTCGGGACGACGTCGCCACGCGCGACGGTGCTCGTCGCCCAGGGTTATTTGCGCGAGTGGTCCGCGAACGGCGCGATCAATCCGCGCCCGTGGGACGACGCCGACGAGATCGTGCCGCTCGTCTCCGCGGTCGTGCTCAGTGAGGACGACGTCGCCGGCGACCTCACCACGCCGCGTCGGTGGGCACGGAACGGCCGGGTCTATGTGACGCTCGCGGAACGCGGCGTGCTCGTGCTGGACCGCGGCTCCGAGACGACGGTCGCCGGCTATCCCGCCGAGCGTGTCGTGGACCCGACCGGCGCCGGTGACGCATTCGCCGCGGGGCTCGCGATCGCGCTTGCGGACGGTCGCCCGCCAGAGGACTGCGCGCGCTTCGCGAACGCGGTCGCGTCGTTCGCGGTGGAGGGTGTCGGGATGGAGACCCTCGCCGATCGCGCGCGTGTCGATGCCCGGATGCGCTAGGCGGCCTGGTCCCGGAGGGCGATGTCCTGGATCTTGACCCGCGCCACCTTCGGGACGTAACCGAGCTCGAGACGCCGTGAGGCCTGTGACAGCGCGAAGCAGATCACGAAGTAGATCGTCGCGACGATGGCCAGCACCTCGACAGGATTGAAGAACTGCGTGTAGATCGTCCGCCCCTGGCGCAGGAGCTCGAAGATCCCGATCGTCCCCACGAGCGAGGTGTCCTTTATCACCGTGGTGAGCTGAGCCATCATCGCCGGGACCATCAGGCGCAGCGCCTGCGGCAGGATCACCGATCGCATCGTTTCGGCGTGAGACAGTCCGAGCGCGCGAGCGGCCTCGGTCTGTCCCCGCGGAAGGCTCACGATGCCGGCGCGGATGATCTCAGCGAGGACGGCGCTCGTGTACATGGAAAGACCCAGCACGCCGGCCCAGAAGCGCGGCAGCTCGAAGTCGGCGCCGAAGATCGGGCGGAAGAGCGCCGATCCCTTGATGCCGAAGTAGACGATGAGGAGCAGCACCGGCAGTGCGCGCACGGCCTCGATGTAGAAGATCGACGGCCAGCGGATCCAGCGCCGCCGCGAGAGGCGGCCCAGCGCGAGGAGGAGGCCGACCACGAACGACAGCGCCACGGAGACGAGCGCGAGGTAGATCGTCTCTCGCAGGCCCTCGAAGAAGAATCCCCAGATCGCTGGGTCGAGGAACATCGGCCACGTGTCCGGACGCATCAGCGAGCCACCAGCATCCGTCGCTCGAGCGCGTTCACGGCGATGCCGAGCGGGATCGTGAGCGCGACATAAAGGAGCGTCGCCGCGATGAAGGCCTCCTCGGCGCGGAACGTCCGCGACTCGACGATCTCCGCTGCGAAGAGCAGCTCCGTCACGCCGATCGTCGATGCGAGAGACGTGTTCTTCACCAGCGCGATCCCGATGTTGCCCAGCGGAGGGATCACCGATCGGAACGTCTGCGGCAGCTGCACGTAGCGGAGCATCTGTGGGTACGAGAGCCCCAGCGATCGCGCGGCCTCGATCTGACCGCGGTCGACTCCGAGCAGGCCGCCGCGGACGACCTCGGCGACGTAGGCCCCGTGGTAGAGGCCCATGCCGACTACGGCGGCGCGGAAGATGTGCTCGAACGTATCGGTCGAGAAGCGGAACCCGAGGAGCGGCAGGCCAAGGAACCAGAAGAACAACTGGACGACAAGTGGCGTGTTGCGGAAGAACTCGACGTACGCGGCGCCGATCCATCGCAGCGGCGCGATCGGCGAGACGCGCATGACCGCGACGAGCGTGCCGATGATGAGCGCGCTGAGCAGACCGAGGACCGAGATCTGGATGGTGACCCAGAGACCGGTGAAGTAGAGCTGTGGGAATTCGAACGCGATCCCGCCCGGCATCGCCGCGCCCTATAGGAAACGAGGGCCGGCTACGCGCCGGCCCTCGTCCGCGTGCGTTCGATCGAGGTCAGGTCTAGTCGTCCGGCGTCCTCTTCTTGTCGAAGGAGACCGGCGAGATGTACTTCTCGTAAAGCGTCGCCCACACGCCGCTCGTGATCATCGCCACCTGCGTGCGGTTGAGGAAGTCCACGAAGCCGGTGCGGTCTCCGCCAGCGCTCTTCTTCACGCCGATGCCATACAGCTCGGTCGAGAAGTATTTCCCGACGAGCTTGGTGTTCGGGTCGGCCTTCGCGAGGCCGAAGAGGATCGTCTCGTCCGTCGAGATCGCATCCGCCTGTCCCTGCTGAAGCGCGAGGAGACAGGCCGGATAGCTGTCGAGCAGCAGCGGTCGCGCGGCGCCGCCCGTCGCCGTGGTGATGTTCTGCTCGCTCGTCGATCCGCGCTGTGCGCAGACCGTCTTGCCCGCGAGGTCGGCAGCCTCCTTGATCGACGTGTTGTCCTTCTTCACCAGGATCCGCTGGCCCGTCTTGAAGTAGACGTCTGTGAAGTCGATCTGCTTCTTGCGGTCCTCGTTGATGGTGAAGGTCTTGATGATCACGTCAGCCTTGTTGTCGGTGAGTGTCGGGATGCGTGTCGCCGACGTCACCGGTACCCACTCGATGAACTTGTCCGGGTCGTCCGACTCGCCGAAGATCGCCTTCGCGATCTCGCGGCCGTAGGCGACGTCGAATCCGTCCCACTTACCGGTCGCCGGGTTCTTCACGCTGAAGGGCGTGTTGTCTTCCTGCGTGCCGATCCGGATCTTGCCCTTCGTCTGAAGGCTGTACTGGTACGTCGCGAGATCGAATTTCGGTCGCGTCGACGTCGATGCCGATGCGGCTGGCGTCGCCGATGGTGTGGCCGTTCCGCCGCTCGTGCACGCCGTCGCGATGAACGCGAGAACGAGACCGAGCGCGAATGTCCGCGTGAGACCCCGCATGTCTTCCTCCCTGCGTGCTAGTGCCTGATGACTTTGCTGAGGAACTGCTTCGCCCGCTCCTCCCGCGGCGCTTCGAAGAACCCCGCCGTCGGCGAGTCCTCAATGATGCGCCCTTCGTCCATGAATACCACCCGGTTCGAGGCCTCCCGGGCGAAGCCGACCTCGTGCGTGATCACCAGCATCGTCATGCCCTCCCGGGCGAGATCCCGCATGACATCAAGGACCTCACGGATCATCTCGGCGTCGAGAGCGCTGGTCGGCTCGTCGAACAGCATGATCCGCGGGTCCATCGCGAGCGCCCGCGCGATCGCGACGCGCTGCTGCTGACCGCCGGATAGCCGCGTTGGATGCTGGTCGGCCTTTTCCGGGATGCCGACCTTCTCGAGGAGGGCCATCGCCTTCGCGCGCGCATCGGTCTTCGACATCCCGCGCACCTTGCGCGGCGCGAGCATGACGTTCTCGGCGGCGGTGAGGTGGGGGAACAGATTGAAGGACTGGAACACCATCCCGACGTCGCGGCGGAGCTTGTTGACGTCGACGCCGGGCTGGTGGACCGGCAGGCCGTCGACGACGAGCTCCCCGCTATCGATCGGCTCGAGCTTGTTGATGGTCCGGATCATCGTGCTCTTGCCTGAACCCGACGGACCGATGATCACGACGACGTCGCGCTCGCGGACGGTGAGGTTGATGCCACGCAACACGTGAAGCGGGCCGAAGTGCTTGTGGACGTCGCGGAACTCGATCACGCGCCGAAATCTAGGCGCTACCCTCGGGCGGTGCAGGAATTCTTCGCGGCCGCGCGCGCCGAGCTCGACCGCACGCGCGGCGTCACCGGCGTTGTCGTGCGCGAGGTCAGCGGGAAGACCCTGGTCTCGCAGCGACCCGATGAGGTCTTCCCGGCCGCGTCGGTCATCAAGATCCCCCTGGTGATGGCGCTGTACGCCGACGCCGCCGAGGGCCGTATCTCGCTGGAGGAGCGCCTGCCTGTCGGCGCGACCGTCGGGGGGACAGGCATCCTTGGTGACCTGCGTGATGTCCGGGACGTGAGCCTGCGCGACCTCGCGATGCTGACGATCGCGCTGTCGGACAACACCGCAACGAACCGGCTCATCGACCGTCTTGGTGTCGCTCGGGTCGACGAGCGGATGGCCGAATGGGGCTGCGTGAGCACCAAACTGGCTCGCGGCATGTTCGACTGGGACGCGCAAAAGCGGGGGTTGGAGAACGTCGCGTCGCCGTCCGAGATCGCGGCGCTGCTCGAGCGGCTGGTGTGCGGAGAGCTCGTGGACCGTGCGACCTCAGACGCGGTCATCGCGGTGCTCGAGCGCTGTCAGGACGACGCGATGCTGCGGCGCTATCTCGGAAAAGGCGGTCGCGTCGCGAACAAGACCGGCACGCTTGCGGCCACCCGTAACGACGCCGCGATCATCTTCGGACCTTCGCGAACGGTCGTTGTGTCGGCGTTCATGCGCGAGGTGAGCGATCCGCTCGCGGCGGTCCACATCCTTGGTCTGATCGGGCGCGGCGCTGCGCGCGCGGCCGGTCTCGAGGTCCCACCTCTTCCATTTGATGCGGTCGCTGGCGCATGATGCGTGCGTGAAGAAGCAAACCCGGTCGCGCGCGACTCGAGCACGACGCCCGCGAAGCATGCGACCGGTCGTCGCGACGGCTGTGCTCGCGCTGGGGCTCGTCTGTGCCGCCGCGTTCACGGGGATCACGGTGCAGGCCAACGCCCTGGAGCGTGCGAAGGGCGCCCTGGGCGACGAGATCGCCGCCGAGACGGCCCGGAATGCGGCGCTCGAGGCGTCGATCGCTCAGAAGAAGACGACCGACTACCTGATCCAGAAGGCGCAGGACTACGACTTCGTCAAGCAGGGCGAGGGTCTGATCGCGGTGGAGCGCTCGCCAGCGTCCTCGACTGCGGCACACGCCGACGCCGGGCGAGCGAGCCGCGTGATGCGGTGGATAGAGCTCTTCTTCGGAACGAGATAACGAGATAGAATGACTATCGCGGGATGGAGCAGCGGTAGCTCGTCGGGCTCATAACCCGAAGGCCGAAGGTTCGAATCCTTCTCCCGCAACAGTGGACCCGCTGACGGGTCCTTCTTCTTTGTCCGGGTCCTATTGCACCGGCGTCGGCGTTTTGCTATTTCCAATAATGATGTGCGAGAGGCTCTGTGCCGTATTCGGATCCTGAGAAGCGCCGCGCATACGGGCGCGATTGGATGCGACGCAACCCCGAAAGAGCGCGCGCGGGCATGCAACGCTGGCGCGCGACGCACCCCGAAGAACATCGAGCAGAGGGTCGGGCGCGCTACGCGCGACACAGGGAGCGCCTGAACGCCCAGATCGCGGCCTACCACCGCGCGCACCCCGACGTCGTCAGGGCAAAACGCGAGAAACACCGCGCTCTGCGGAAGGGCGCCGAGGGCTTCTTCACGGCCCAGGAATGGCACGAGCTCGTCCTGCAGTACGAGCATGCATGTGCGTACTGCGGGACCATTGGGCCGCTCGAGCAAGATCACTGCGTGCCGTTGGATCGGGGCGGCTCCAATTGGATCACCAACATCTTGCCGGCCTGCCGCGTCTGCAACGCTCGCAAGCACCTGATGACCGAAGAGGAGTTCCGCGCGCGCCTCGCCGCCGAACGTGCTGGCGATCAGCGAGACACGGACCTGCGGAACAAGTAGGTAAAGAACGCTCCGAGCAGGAGCACGGGCAGCAGGCTCAGGAAGATC
>DATDEH010000098.1 GCA_036523395.1 Candidatus Limnocylindria bacterium
GGCATCATCTGGCGCAGGCGACGCCCGACCTGCTCGAGCGGCTGCTCCTGCTCCTTGGCACGCTGCGCGTACAGTTTCTTGGCGCCGCTGCGGTACTCCGCGATCCACTTCTTCGCGTGCGTGCCGTCGCGGATGTCGCTGAGCACCTTCTTCATCTCGGCGCGCACGCGCGCGTCGATGATCCGCGGCCCGACCGTGTAGTCGCCGAACTCGGCGGTGTCAGACACGGAGTAGCGCATGTACGAGAGCCCGCCCTCGTAGATGAGGTCGACGATGAGCTTCATCTCATTGACGCACTCGAAGTACGCGACCTCGGGCTGGTATCCCGCGTCGACCAGCGTGTCGAAGCTCGCCTTCATGAGCTCGCTGATGCCGCCGCAGAGGATGACCTGCTCGCCGAACCAGTCGGTCTCCACCTCCTCGGCGAACGTCGTCGTGATGACGCCGGCGCGCGTCGCACCGACGCCCTGTGCGTACGCGAGGGCGGTCTGCTCGGCCTTGCCGGAGACGTCCTGGTAGACGGCGAGGAGCGCCGGCACGCCCTTGCCTTCCTTGAAGACCTCGCGCATGCGGTGCCCGGGCGCCTTGGGCGCGATCATCACGACATCGGCGTCGGGATGCGGCTTCACCTCGCCGAAGTGCACCGAGAACGCGTGCGCGACGAGGAGCGTCCGGCCCTTGCCCATGTACGGCGCGACCTTCTCGTACGCCTCGCGGTGGTTCTGGTCGGGCACGAGCAGCGCGACGACCTCGGCGTTGCGCGCCGCGTCGCCGGTCTCGCGGACCGTGAATCCGTCCTGCTCCGCCTTCGCCCAGCTCTTGCTGCCGGCCTGCAGGCCGACGATGACGTCGTATCCGCTGTCGCGGAGGTTCTGCGCGTGCGCGTGACCCTGGCTGCCATAACCGATGACGGCGATGGTCTTGCCGCGCAGCGCCCTGGGGTCGGCGTCCTTGTCGTAATACACCGTTGCCATCGTCGTCCTCCTCTTAGAGATAGGTCTTCGTCGTCAGGTTGTTGAGCCGCGGGTTGAGACCGAGCATCTGGTCGGCGTCGATCGGCACCTCGACGAGCAGCGAGCGGCCTTTCTGCTCATAGCACGCGTCGACGATGTCGCTCAGATTCGAGAGGTCGGGCGCGACGCGAACGCCGTCCCAGCCGTGCGCCTCCGCGGCCTTCACGAAGTCGATCTGCGGCAGCTTCGAGTGGTACTGGCGCTTCGGGACGTCGGGGATGATGACCTCGAGGCCCTTGTCGACGATCCCGTACACGCCGTTGTTCACGACGAAGACGCGCAGGTCCATGTTCGCGGCGTCCGCGAGCGCGCCTCCGAAGAGACGCCAGCAACCGTCACCGGTGAACACGAACGTGTTGAGCGATGGGTCACCCGCTTTCGCACCGACACCCAGGCCGAACGCGCCGCCCATCGCGGAGCCGTCGTGCGTCGTGAAGAAGCGGATGTTCTCGCTGGGCCGCTGCGCCACGTACTGCCGGTCCTTGTATGCGGTGCAGACGTCGTCGAAGCCGATCGAGTTCGGCCGCCAGGCCGCGTGCAGCCGACCGTAGAACTCCATCGCGTCGACGGTGCCGGGCCGCGTCTCGCGCGAGATCTCGCGGCGGTTGAGCGACTCGGGCGCCGGGATGACCTCGGGCCGCTCGCCCAGCGCGGAGGGCAGGCGCTTCAGAATCTCTTCGAGGACGAAGCCGATGTCGCCGCGGACGAGGCGGTACTCGTGCCCTACGCGGTGACGGAACTCGCCCTGCTTGTGGCCGTACGCGTCGCGGAGATCGGTGAAGTGCCACACATGGCCGGCGTTGATCTTCCCCAGGTTGAGCGAGTACTCCCCGGCGTCGAAGCCG
>DATDEH010000099.1 GCA_036523395.1 Candidatus Limnocylindria bacterium
TGTCGGTCACGGCTAACCTCGACGCCGTCGGCATATACCTGCGCGAGTGGCGCTCGCTGCCGGCGCCGGAGCTCGCGCGCGTGCGGGCGCGGCGGCGCGCGATGCGCCGGCTGTTCGAGGACGTCATCACCGAGGGCGTGAAGCGCCGTGAGCTCTCCGCGGCGGACGCGAAGATCGCCGCGCTCGCGATCATCGGCATGTGCAACTGGACGTATGAGTGGTATCGCCCGCGTGGACGGCTCACGCCCACCGCGCTAGCGGACGAGCTCGCCGACCGCGCCGTTGCGAGCGTGACCGGCTAAGCGTCAACCGGGGATCGGTCTTCGCCACCCGACTAACGCGACGCTGCGCTCCCCCCGTGGGAGGGAGCCCCATTGCCGCACCGTTGCGCGTTAATGGACATGTGGAAGAGACGCAGGAACAGAAACACAAGAAGGCTGATGAGCTGGTGCAGCTCGTCTCAGGTGTCCTTCTGATCGCGTTCGCCGTCGTCGCCGTAGCGGTCCTTCTCGCGATCCGCGTCGCGGACGTCCTCAGCCACCCCTACTAAGCGACTCTCAGCGTGCGATCGGCAGGACGCGTTTCCCCCATCTGAGGGAACCAACGAAGCGTGGCGTGCCCGTTAATAAGGGCATGAAGAGTTCACGCCGAGCAAACGTCAAGGTTGCAACGGACGACAGGAACGAGGGCCTCCTGCGTCTTTGGAGCTTCGCGCTCTACGCCTTCGCCATCGTCGCAGCGGTCCTCCTCGTACAGCTGCGGATCGCGGCAATCCTCGGAAGTTTGTAGCAGCTCGCGCTGCAGGCACACGCGACATCGGCGCGATGCCCGACGCTCCGCGCGCGACTGACCCGATCAGGACTCGCGCTCGCACGGCCTTGACCATACCCGCTTAGAGGCGGAGACTGGCGCCTTGCTCGCTCGGCTGACGAGCATCATCGCCATCGTTGTCCTCATCACCACGTCCTGTGGCGACCATCTGATGACGACTCGGACGCCAGAACCGACCGTGGCTCCCACACCGAAGCCCACTGCGCTCTCGCTTGCCGACCTCATCAAGAGTGGAAAGCTTCGCGCCGCGTTCAATCAGCTGAACATCGCGTGCGTGCAGACGAACGCTCGGGGCGAGGCCGGACTCTGCGTCGAGATCGCCGCCGAGTTGGCGACGCAGCTTCACACCACGCTCATCACGTCCACGTACAACAACGGGGCCGTTCTCATGGACGCTGGGCGCGCGGGCGACTGGGACGTCGCGTTCGTTAGCCTCGACTTCAACATTCCGCAGCCGGGGATGAACGCGACAGCCGCCTATCTCGAGATCGAGCAGACGTACCTGGTGCCTGGCGATTCGCCCTACAACTCCGTCGCCGACCTTGACAGACAGGGTGTGCGGATCGCGAGCTTCAGCCCGAGCGCGATCGAAGTGTTCCTCAAGCAGAACCTCAAGTACGCGACCGTCATCGACGTGCCGAGCATCGCGCACGCGGTGACGCTCATCGAGCAACACGAAGCCGAGGCGTATGCGGGGTCACGCGACGAGGTGGACGACGGTGGCTGGCGCCTCGCCGGTGGCCGCGTTCTGAGCGACTCGATCACGCGGTTCAGGTGGGGAGTCGTCATCGCGAGCGGACGAAGCGATCTGTTCGCCTATGTGACTCAGTTCCTGGAGACCGCGAAGCGGAGCGGCTTCATCCAGGACGCGATCGAGACGACCAAGGTGTCTGGAGCGCGAGTGGCGCCGTGACGCTCTAGCGCGACACCAAGCCCATCGCCTGCCACACGGGCACGGCCACCGCGATCGCGACGAGCCGGATCAGCGTTAGCGCCGCGCCGACCTCTGTCCCCTGACGATCGTCGAAGTCCTCGCCCTGCGTCGCATCGCGCGCGATGAGGTACTCGAGCCCCTGATACGGCAGCACCCAGACGTTCGACGCGACGAGCACGACGAAGCCGGCGACCCAGGGTGAGATCCCGAGCGCCGGTGCGGCCGGGACCAGTGCGAGGCTGAGGAGCACCATCGCGGGCCGGCTCGGCAGAACGATGCGGCTCAGCATCACCAGCACCGCGAACGCGATGACCAGCAGCCCCGGTGAATGGAGACCGGCCGTCACGTCGAGCAGCAGCCCCGAGATCCACTTGTCCACTCCCCCGCTCTGCAGCACGGCGCCAGAGCCGAGCAGCACGCCGAGGAACGCGAGGAAGCCCCAGTCCAGCGATGAGCGGAACCTCTCGCGGTCGAGCACGCCGGCGGTGACGATCACGAGCGCGCCGAGCGCGAGCCACGCGGCGTCGATCTGGATCAGCGGCTGGATCGCGAGCCCGATGACGAGCACCGCGAGGCCCGCGATCGCGACGCGCTCCTGACGCGAGACCGGGCCGAGGATGCGCGCCTGCCGGCGGATCGTCTCGGCGGAGACCGCGGCGTGTGTTTCGGGCCGAAGCACGACCAGCAGCACGACGAGCGCGCCGATGAGGCAGGCGATGCCGACCGGGGCCGCAGCGGCGAGCCAGCCGATCCAACCGAAGCGCCGCTGATCGTCCGCGGACAGCAGACCGACGACGAAGAAGTTCGTCGCGAGTCCCGTGAGGAACACGCTCGAGAAGTACCAGTAGCCGATGAG
>DATDEH010000100.1 GCA_036523395.1 Candidatus Limnocylindria bacterium
GTGTCGCGGCGGATGTGGCCGTCGGCCGTGACCGAGCGTCCGTTGCGATACAGCGGCGCGACCTCCTGGCCCAGACGGCCGTCCTCCCAGCCGCGCGCGGCGTTCGCATGACTGCGCATCGCCCAGCGGTCCTGCGCGTCACGCGGGATGCCGTTGATCGAGGCCATCGACTCGGCGGACTGGCCCATCGTCAGGCCGGTGCTCGTTTCCCGGATGCCGGGCGCGACAGGCGCGAGGTCGGCGAGACGAACGTCGGCGAAGCTCGTGGCCTTCTGAGGCAGCGTCTTCGCCTGCGATGCGCGCACGAGCGCGCGCGCGAGCTTCGGCGTGTAGGTGATCGGCACGTTCGAGAGACTCTCGGCGCCGCCCGCGAGCGCGGACGTTGCGGTGCCGACCGCGATGTGGTCGGCCGCGGTCGTGATCGCCACGCACGCGGACGCGCAGGCCATGCCGACGCTCGCGGCGTAGATGTTGGTCGGCAGACCAAGTGCCAGCACGATCTCGCGCGCGAGGTTGTGGTACGCGACCGGACGCGAGACGTTGCCGTAGACGACCTCATCGACGTCGCGCGCCGCGGTTTCTGTGCGGGCGAGTGTCTCTGCGGTCGCAACTTTCGCGAGGTCGAGGACGTCGAGATCGGCGAAGTCGGTGCCCGCTTTTACGAATGGAGTTCGCCAACCGCCGACCACTACAGCTCGCGTGATGGTCGCCATCCCGCCCGAGGAACTCGTCATCCGGGTCATGGTACCCGCCCAAACGAACGTTTGGTAGGGACATTTCCACGTACTGTGCTTGCTTGACGGTGCGTTACTCGGGCATGCGTGGGGAAGCGGCGTTCGCGCTCGAGACTGAGCGGGCGGCTCTACGCCTTCGTCTCGCCGCTGCCGCGCTCGCCACCACCCTCGTCCTGCTGGCCGGGGACGGCACCAACACCCTCGCGGTGGCTGCGATCCCGACCTTCCTCGCCGGAGCGGTGGCCCTCCGCTACGGGCCCGCCGGCCGCTACCCGCTGGCCCGAGCCGTCGCCGGCAGCGCGCTCGACGTGGTCCTGGCCACCGCGGTCGTCTTCTCGCTCCCGCTCGCCGCTCCGTCCTGGATCCTTTACGGCTTCGCCATCGCGAACACCGCGCTCTGGCGCGGGCCGCTTGGGGTATTCGGCGCGACCGCCGCATCGATCCTCGCCTACGACCTCACGCTCGCCGCTCGCACCGGCGAGGCTCCCGCCTCGTCGCTCTGGGTCGTCCAGGCGCTCGTCGCGGTCGGCCTCATCAGCGCCGAGCTGGTGTACAGCGCCGTGCGCGCGACCGCGGACCGCGAACGGATGCGCCGCCACGGCCACGCCCTCCGCGCGTTCGCCGAGGCGCGCGGCAGCGGTGCGCTGCTCGAGACGCTCCGCACCCAGGTCCTCGCGCTCGGCGCGGTCCACGTTCGGATCGGTGTTGACGAGAAAGCGCTGAAGGAGTCGCTGGCGGGCAAGGCGGGATTCGTAGCGCGTCTCCCGACGACCGACGCGCGCTACATCGCCGTCATCCTCCCCCCGGATGTCGCCAACGCGCCGGAGATCGAGACGATCGCGCGTGACCTCGTCGCGGACATCGCACCACTGGTCGCGTCGGCCGAGCGCGCGGAGCACGCCGAGCGCCTGCGGGACGCCGCCGCGCACGCCCTGGACGCGCTCGCCGAGACACCGCGCGAGCAGACGGAGGCCGGCGCGCTCGCGACGCTCACGGTCGCCGCCGCGGCGGTCGCGGGACGCGCCGCGATCGTGCGACTGGCCGACGGCGTCCTTCTCACCGGCGACGTCGCGAAGGACGCGGCCGTGGACCTCGCGCGCGGCGGCGGCGCTGCCGCCCTCCTCGTCGGGACCGGCACCCACTGGTCGCGCCCGCTCCTCGCCAGGGTCGACGCGCGCTCCGCCGTCGTCGTGACCGCCGGGCAGGGCCGCGGGCTCCTCGCTCTTTCGACCGACCGCATCCTCTCGGAGCAGGAGTTCGCCCTCATTCAGCGTCTCGCGAACGTCGCCGGCGCGGTCGCCGACCTGGTGCGCGACCGCGATCGCCAGCGGGCCGACGCGCAGCAGCTGCGTACCGAGTCAGAGCGGCTCGGCGTCGTGCTGCAGGCGCGTGAAGACGCGGTCGCGATGGCCGCACACGAGCTCCGCAATCCGCTCACCTCGGTCCATGGCTACGCGACGCTCATCTCACGCAACCTCGGCGCCGTGCAAGACCAGCTCACGCGCCTCGACCGGATCATCGCCGACCTCCTCGGCCGCACCGCGCTCGAGAAGGACGTCTCCGACGTCGTGAAGGTCGCGAGCGAAGCGGTCGGCCGGCTGCGCGCCCTCACCGGCCGCGATGCGTGGCTCATCAAGCCGGATGAACCGGCGCTCGCTCGCATCGACCCGGTCCGTCTCGCTCAGGTCTTCGACAACCTGCTGCGCAATGCCGCGAAGTATTCACCGGAGACCGGAGCGATAACGCTGCAGATCATCCCCGGCGAAAGCGAAGTGCGCATCACCGTGCAGGACGAAGGCGCGGGCATCGCGCCCGACGAGATCGGTCACGTCTTCGAGCGGGGATTCCGATCGCCTCGTCTCGCGGAGACGACGCAGGGCGAGGGCCTTGGTCTCGCGGTATGCCAGCAGATCATCGAAGGGCAGGGCGGTCAGATCAAGGTCGAGAGCGCGGGGATCGATCGCGGCAGCAGCTTCACCGTGACGCTGCCCGCCGTGCGCATCGCGATCCCGAATAGCGGAGAAGAGGCGACCGCGAGCTAGGCGGGCGCGCCCTCCGAACTTGCGTCGTCCCGCAAGTTCAGGTCGGACTTCGCATGGGGTCCGGTTCAACCGAGGAGCGCGCTCGCCGCCATGCGCAGCGCCGCGACGATGACGACCGCGGCGAGGATCTTCATGAGGACCTGAGGCCGCGTGCGGATGGAGACCCACGCGCCGATGGGGGACGCGACGAGCGCGACGATCGCGACGATCGCGGCGAGCGGGGGATCGATCTGCGCCGTCGCGGCCTTGCCGATGAGCGCCGCGACGGCGGCGAACATGCCGATGCCGAGCGACGTCCCGATCGCGATGCGCGGTGGGACGCGCAGCAAGTAGACGAGCGTGCCGATGATCGTCGCGATCGCGCCGATGCCGACCATCCCACCGAGGAAGCCCAGGACGATCGAGATGCCGACCGCGAGCGGCACGTTGAGATGGAGGTCGTCGGTGCCGGTCTGCTGCGACTCCACCGGCAGCAGGAGCATGGCCGCGGTCACCAGCGCGAGCGCCGCGAAGATGCCGAGCAGCACGCGGTCGTCAACGTCGCGCGAGATGAGCGCGCCGACGAGCGAGGCCGCGGCGCCGGTCGGCCCCATCGTCAGCACCAGCCGGCGCGACACGTTCCCGTACGAGCCGTGACGGAACGCCCCCAGCACGCTGCCGGAGATCGCCTGCACGATCGTGAGCCCGGTGATGATCTTCACCGGCAGCGCACCTATGCCGACCGCGGGTGGTAGATAGAGGAGGAGCGGCGTGAGGACGACGCCGCCACCGATGCCGAGCAGGCCCGAGAGGAATGACGCGACGAATGCGGACAGCGCCGTGACGATCTCGGTCCCGTACGCCGTCGGCATGCGCTCTCCTTTATATAGGTGGTGATGCGCCTCGTGCTCCTCGCTCTGCTTCTCGGCGCGTGCATCGCGCCTGGAGAGGGCGCGCCAGAGTCAACGACGCACGTACTCGAGCGAAGCGCGACGCCGTCGACATCGTCTGCGCCAAGCGGGTCGACCGGAGGATCGTCGGCCGCGGCGCTTGCGTGGCGCCGCATCCCCGACATCCCGACGGGGCGCAGCGAGGTCGCGGCGACCGTCTTCCGGAACGAGGTGTACGTCATGGGTGGGTTCGGCGGCGGACGCGTCGTCGAGATCTTCGACGGACAGCGCTGGCGGCGCGGACCCGATCTTCCGTTCGAGGTGGATCACGCCATGGCGGCTTCGGTGGTCGACGCGGTCGACGGCGCCGGCGTGTACCTATTCGGCGGAAATTACGGCAGCGTTGCGATCGCGCGCAGCTTCCGTCTCGCGCCTGACGCGACCGCGTGGCGTGAGATCGCGGCGATGCCAGGTCCGCGGTCGCAGGGCGCGGCCGTCGCGCAGGGACGATTCATCTATGTCGTCGGTGGATTTGACGGGCAACGTCTGGTGGCGCCGACGTACGCGTACGAGGCCAGCGCCGATCGCTGGCGTCAGGTCGCGCCGATACCGACCACGCGCGATCACCTTGCGGCCGCGATGGTCCTCGGACGCATCTGCGCGATCGGCGGCCGCAGGCTCTCGCTCACGACGAATCTCGCGACGCTCGAGTGCTACGACCCCGGTGCAGATCGCTGGGAGCAGGGACCTGACGCCCCGACCGCGCGTGGCGGCGTCGGTGCCGCCGCTGTCGGCAATCGACTCGTCTTCGTCGGTGGCGAGCAGCTCAGCGGCACGTACAACGAAGTCGAGCTGTTCGACGCGGAGTCCGGACGTTGGATGCGCGGACCCGATCTTCCGACGCCGCGCCACGGCATCGGTGTGGTCGCGGTCGGGCGCACCGTCTACGTCATGAGCGGCGGCCCGACCCCCGGTGGGAGCCAAACACCTGTATCGGAGGCCCTCGACTTCCCATGATCAGCGCGTGGGAAAGGGCTGGGGACGGCTAGCCCTGTTTGACGATGAACACCGTCTTCAAGACCGTGCCGCCGCGCCGGAGCGTGATCTTCTCGATGTCGACGCGGTACCCAAGCTTGAAGAAGAGCATGTCGTAGCTCACCGTCGGCGCGCCGAGCGGCACGTCGAGCGACCACCGTCCGTTCTCATCGGTGCGGTAGCTGAGGGCCGTCTTGTCCCCGGCCGTGATCGTCGTGCAGGTCAGGCTGCCGAAGGAGACGCACGTGTCCGGCACCGGCCGGAGCGTCTGACGGTCGAGAACGATGATCTGGATGCGTCCGTAGCCCGCCGGTGGCACGCGCGGCGTCGGCGCCGGACGCGGCGTCGGCAGTGTGATGAGACCCGGTCCCGTTCCGATGCCGATCCCACCGCCGCCACCGCCCGCTCCGCTCGCGGAACCGCCGGCGCCGCCCGCACCACCCGCGCCTGCGCTGGGCGCTGCGCTCGGCGCTTCCGTCGGCACGGCCGTCGGCTCGGCGCTTGGCGCCGCGGCCGCGACCACCTCCGGTGCGGTCGTGATCGCGCTCCGTCCGCGGCTCACCTGCGCGAGCACCTGCGGACGGGTGACGTCGGGGACGACCGCGCTCGCATCGCCCTCGGGTTTGCCGCCGGGCTCACCGCCCGGGCCCAGGACGAGGAAGATGAGGGCCGAGATGACCGCGAGCGCGATCGCGAGACGCCTCCATGGAATCCTGCGCCGCCGTACGACCTCGACCGCCGGTGCGACAGGTGGAGCCGGGCGGGGAAGTCGCGCCGCGATGAGCGCGCGCCCGAGCGCGGCGCGTGTGTCGCGCGCGAACGTGAGCTCCTGCGCGGTCAGTCGCGCGCCGGGAACGCGGAGTCGCGCCGCGGCGCGCGCGGCCGCCTGGGCGTTGCCCTCGCGGATCGAGGCGTGCAGCGCGGCACGGCGAGCGGCGAGGCGCATCGCGTCGCGGTCATTCATCGAGGTAGATCTCCAGCGCGAGCGACGTTCCCGGATCGCCCGGCACGAGCTCGTGATAGGCCTTCGTCACGGTCCCCTTGAACTGCCCATCTTTGAGCAGCTCGACCGCCAGCGCGGCGATGCGGTCGCCCTGCGCCGCGCTCGCGTTCGCGCCGTACGCGAAGACGATGGCAGCGTGGCGCCGAGGCGCCTCGGTCGCGAGCCGATCGCGTACCTCATCGGCGATCCGTTGCTGCTCGGCGCTCGCGAGGGCAGCGTCGTTACCCAAGAGCGCGAGGCCGCTGACCTCGATGCGCATCACGATCGGCGTGGGATCGATGCCGGACTTCTTCGACGCATCGGCTGATGGCGCGAGCGCGTTCGCGGCGAGGAAGATCGCGAACATGCCGAGGAGCAGGTCGGCCCACAGCCAGCCGGCGAGGTTGAATGAGACGCTGCGATGCGCGGACCGCTGCACGGCCTAACGGCGCGCGAGAGATTCGGCGGCGCGCTCGAGGCGGATCGCCGCGTCGCGCAGGCGCTCGATGGCGCCTTCGAGATCGAAGAGCTGACCCTCGCGCTCGACGGCGCGCTCGTAGATCCGGCGCTCCTCGGCGGCCATGTCGGCGAGGATCGTTTCCGCGTCGCCGGTCCCGAAGTCGAGCGCGCCGAGCGATGAGACGTGGCCGAGCAGCGCGCGGATCTCCGATTCCTTCAGCAGCGCCTGCGTGCGCACCTGCGCGTCGCGCACCTCGCTGCGGATGTGCAGCGCGAGCGAGAGGACGATGAGCACGCCGATGAGGCTTGCGTCGGTGATCGCGAGGGTGCTGAAGTTGAGCAGCAGCCGGCCCTCGAAACCCTCCTGCCAGAGGAGCAGGAACGGGCGCGCCACCAGATCGGGACGCTCGCCGAGGAGCTGCGCGTACGCGCTGGCCGCGATGGAGAGGCCGAACCAGGTGACCGCGATCGGAGCGAACACGAGCACGTTGCGGATGACCTCGAGGATCGCCCAGAGCCGCGAGTGTTTGCCGGCGAGGAGCTCCGCCAGGCCGCGCGGGTCGACCGCGCCGGTGTACGCGGCGGCCTCGGTGGTCCGGCCCTCGCGCACGGCATCGGCGAGCCGCGCCAGCACCGTCCCCAGGGACGGTTCGCGTGCGGTCGCTTCATCTGCGAGGCGCTGAAGCGCCCCCGCGGTGGCCTGCCGGTCCAACCCCTGTTTCCTCCGCCCGGGCTAAGAGTAGGACGCCCTTTCCCGGACAACGTGTCGTCTCGGGTGCTGATGCGGCGCAGCCGTCGTTACCCTGCTAGTCGGGCTCCAGCACGGTCGTGGCGGCGCGGTAGGTGCCCAGCGGCTGGACCCATTCGCAGCAGGTGGCCATGAGCGCAAGCGCCTCGCGGGCGGGGGAGGTCCGGGGGTCGGCCTCGAAGTCCAGGTAGAAGACGTAGTCCCAGGGCCCGGCGCGGCTGGGGCGGGACTCGATCTTCGTGAGCTGGACGCCGGCGGTCGCGAACGGCTGGAGCGTCCGCGTCAGCGCCCCGGGGACGTTCGCCGCGGCGTAGACGACGCTCGTCTTCCACGGTCCCGTCAGGAGCGGGGCGGGGACGCGACGGGCGACGGCGGCGTCGCCGTCGCGCGCGAGCGCGAAGAAGCGCGTGAAGTTGTCGGGGCTCGTCTCGATGGACTCGGCAAGGACCGTCAGTCCGTAGCGACCCGCCGCCCGCTTGCTCGCGATCGCCGCGATCGTCCGGTCGCCGGCGGCCGCGACATCGGCGGCCGCGCCGGCCGTGTCGTACGCGACCTCGGGCTGGATCTTCGCGCGCCGCAGGAAGTCCTCGACCTGCGCGAGCGCCTGCGGATGGGACCGCGCGATCTTGATGTCGGCGAGCTTCGCGCCGGGGACGGCGAGAAGGCAGTGACGGACGCGCACGACGGCCTCGGCGACGATGCGGACGCCGCGGTGGTTGCGCAGCAGGTCGTACACATCGGCGACCGACCCCGCGTGCGTGTTCTCCACCGGCACGACCGCGGCGTCGACCTCGCTGTTCTCGAGCGCAGCGAAGACTTCCGAGAATGTCCGGCGTGGCTGGAGCTTCTCATCCGGGAACAGCGCGGCGGCGGCGGCCTCAGAGAACGCGCCGGCCAGTCCCTGGTACGAGACGCTCAGCGATAGACCGCCGTGCGCCACTCCGCGTGACGCTTGTCGTCGCCGCGCGCGATCGCGAAGTACACGTCGCCGATGCGCCTCGCGATCGGACCGATCTTGCCGTCGCCGACGACGCGGCCGTCGACCTTCACGCACGGCGCGACCTGCGCGCCGGTGCCGCAGAAGAAGACCTCGTCGGCGATGAAGAGCTCGGTGCGATCGATCGCGCGCTCGCGGATCGTCAGGCCGAGCTCCTCGCGCGCGATGATCATGATGCTGTCGCGCGTGATCCCCTCGAGGATGTCGTCGCTGACGGACGGCGTGATGAGCTCGCCGTCGCGGACCATGAAGAGGTTCGCGCTGCCTCCCTCGGAGACGTGGCCGTCGCGCGTGAGGAAGATCGACTCGTCGGCGTTCGCATCGTGCGCCTCGTCTACGGCGAGCGCGGTGTTGATGTACGCGCCGGTGAGCTTGCCGCGCGCCGGGATCGAATCGTCCGCTGTGCGCCGCCACGTCGCGGTCCGCGCCGCGAGACCGGACGTCGGCAGATACGCGCCGATCGGGAACGCGTACATGCCGAAGCCGCTGCGCAGATCGTGTAGCGCGACCTTGATCGACCGCGCGGCCTTGTACGCGAGCGGACGGATGTAGACGTCGGTGCGGAACTCGTTGCGGCGCATGAGCTCGAGCGTGACGTCGGCGAGCACCCGGCTGTCGCCCGGAAGGTCGATGCGCAGGAGGCGGCAGTTGTCGCGCATGCGGTCGAAGTGCTCTTGCAGGCGGAAGACGTAGAGCTGTTCCTGCCCGGCGTTCCAGTACGCGCGGATGCCCTCGAAGACACCGGTGCCGTAGTTCAGCGCGTGCGTCGCGATGCTGACGTGCGCGTCGGCCAGCTTCTTGTAGACGCCGTCCTGGTAGGCCCACCCGGTCTCCGGGATCTCCGTGCCGAGTGCCGCCGTCTCCTTGAGCTGTTCTCGAACGCTGCTGGCCATCCGCTTCCTCCTCTAACAACAAGAAAAGCCTCCCGGTCTTGGGAGGCTTCGTTCCGCTGGTCTGGCTGTCTCGCTAGCTGAGCGCGCCTCCTCCGCCGGCTCCCTGAGGGAGCTCGATGACGATGACGAAGAAGACGAACCGTGCCATGAGGACGCGAACGCTAGAGCCAGCGCGCGGCGCCGTCAATGTCACAGCCGTCCGATGACCTCGCCGCGCTGCCAGACGCGCCGCGCGATCTCGAGCGCCACCACGTCGGTTGCGACGAATACGAGACCCAGGATCACCAGGCCCCAGCCGTCCGCGATGCGCGCGAAGGCGATGGCGAGCCCGCCGAAGAGAGCGGCGGAGAGGCCGATCATGACGCCGGCGAGCTGCTGGCCGGCACGGGTCGTCCGCACCAGGGCCGCGATGATGAGCACCCAGCTTCCCGCGCTCATCAGATAAAGGAACGCGACGACCAGGACCGCGAACAAGATCTCCGGTGGGAGGGCGAGGCGGATCCGTGTGGCTCCGAAGAGGAACGACCCGAGCACGTAATACACACCGAGGCTTCCGAGACAGATGAGCATGACCGGACCGACCATGCCCAGGAGCTTGCCGACCACGATGTCGATGTCGCGCACCGGCGATGCGAGAAGCGGCACGAGCGTCCCGTTCTCCTTCTCCTGCGTGAACGTCGACGCGATGAGCGCGACGCCGGACAGTGCGGGGATGAGCGTGCTCTGCAGCGCGAGCGCGAGGATCGAGATGTCGTTCGGCCCGCCCGGTTGGCTGCTGGCGCTCAGGACGAACAGGATCGGCAGGACCGCGAAGAAGCCGGTGCGGATGACCGAGGCGCGGTCGCCGTAGATCTCCCAGCGGATCTCGCGCCAGGCGATGAGCGCAGCCTTACCCATTCGATTCCCCGGCTTCGGCGACGATCGAGAAGTACGCGTCCTCGAGGGAACGCTCCTCGCGCACGAGCGTGATGACACTCGCGCCGCTCGCGAGCAGAGCGCGCAGCACCGCCGGATTCGTGGTCCCGGGTTCGTCGGCGTCGAACCTGAGAGCGTTGTATCCGTTCTGCGGGTCCGCCGGCTCCGCCTTCACGCCCGCGCGTGCCAGGGTCTCGCGCGCGGCAGTCGCATCGCCGGTGAACGAGACGATGAACCGGGGATGCGCATCCGCGCGGAGGTCGCCGGTGAGCCCTTCACGCGCGACTCGACCGCGATAGAGGACCACGACGCGGTCCGCGATGCGCTGCGCCTCGTCGAGGTCGTGCGTGCAGAGGAGGATCGCGCGGTGGCGAGCGCGGAGCGACACGATGAACGAGCGGAGCGAGCGCGCGGTCTCGGGATCGAGCGCGGTCGCGGGCTCGTCGAGCAGGAGGACGGGCGGGTCGTGCACCAGGCCACGCGCGATGGCGACCTTCTGCTTCATCCCGCGCGAGAACGCGCCGAGGCGGACGTCGAGGCGGTCCGACAGGCCGAGCAGCTTCGCGAGCTCCTCGGTGCGGTGTGCGGCGCCGGCGACGTCGTACAGGTGGCAGAAGAACGCGAGGTAGGCGCGAAGGGTCATGCGCTCGTAGAGCGAGGGTTGATCCGTGACCATCCCGCAGCGGCTGCGGATGCTGCCTGGGTCGGTGCGCACCGAGATCCCGTCGACGAGCACGTCGCCGTCGCTCGGGGCGAGGATGCCGGCGATGATGCGGCTCGCGGTCGTCTTGCCCGCGCCGTTCGGGCCGAGGAGCGCGACGATCTCGCCCGGCTCGACGCGGAACGAGACGTGGTCGAGCGCCGTCGTCCGCCCGAAGGAGCGCGACAGGTCGCGCACGTCGATCATCGAACGAGCATATGCGGCAATGCCCTAGCCTTCGGCCGATGGATCTCGTGCTCTCGCTGCACGGCCGCGTCGCGTGGGCTCTTGTCCTCTATTACACGCTCGTAGGCCTCTGGGGCATCGTGCGCGGCATCCGCGACCGCGGCCCGGACGCGAGCTACCGCGGCGCGATCGCGATCGCGGTGGTCGCCTCGGTCCTGCAAGGCGTGCTCGGGTCTTTGGTGCTCGTGTTCCGGGGCGCTCCGCGTGAGGGTGTGCACATCCTGTACGGGCTCGCGCTCGTCGTCGCGATGCCGCTCGCCGCGACGCTGGTGCGCGACCGCACCCCGCGTGGTCAGTCGATCGCGCTGGGTCTCGCCGCGCTGTTCACCGCCGGTCTCGCGATCCGCGGGATAACGACCGCCGCACTGGGCATATCGTTGCCGTGATGGACGTCGCTCCCGAGATCGATCCGGTACCTGACGTTTCGCGCGAAGCCCTTCAGGCGCTGCGCGGCGACTTCCTCTACTTCCAGGTCGCCGGCTCGGGTCCCACGTTCCCGGTCGCGCACCGGGCCGCCGACGCCTACCGCTCGTGGCTCACGTCGGTCGGCATGTTCTCGCACGTCGGGTACGACGCGTACAACGCGGGCCTCGATCAGGTGCGGGCCGACTTCGCCGCCGCGATCGGCGACGAGGGCGGCGCGACGCGCATCGCCCTCGCGCAGTCCGCGACCGACGGCCTGAACATCCTCATCGGCGGCCTGCGTCTTAAGCCGCGTATGCCGCGCAAGGGCGGCGCGCTCATCGTCACGACCGCGGAGGAGCACGGCAGTGCCCTGTTGCCGGTGTTCGCGCGCCGAGCGCGCGGCGATCGCGTGCAGGTGATCGCGCATCGCGACGACGCGAGCTTTCTCGACGACGTGCGGACGGCGTTCGCGGGCGGCGCCGAGGCGCTCGTCATCTCGCTCGTCGGATGCAAGAGCGGCAAGGTGCTCCCGGTCGCTGACGCGACCCGCATCGCACACGACGCGGGCGCGACGGTGATCGTCGACTGCGCGCAGGCGCTCGGCCAGATCCCGGTCGACGTCCGCGCACTTGGTGCCGACGCCTACGCGTTCCTCGGGTACAAGTGGCTGCACGGCCCCCTCGGCGTCGGCGCGTTCTGGGTGAACGATCCCGATCGTTTCGAAAGCACGCGGCTGGGCTGGCGTTCGCAGAGCGCGATGGATCTCGAGGGCCACGTGACCCTCAAGCCCGAGGCGTCGCGCTTCGAGATCGGCACCGTCGACGCCGGCGCGTTCCACGGACTGCGGCAGACCCTCGCGGTGCACCGCCAACTCGGTGCCACGGTGGGTCAGCGCATCCGCGCGCTGCGCGTTCGTCTGCTCGAGCGTCTCGCTGACCTCCCGTTCGACGTGCTCTCACGCCCGAGCGACCCGACCGGCATCGTCATCGTCGCGCCGCGCGGCGTGCCCGCGCTCGAGGTCGTCGAGCGCATGTGGCGCGAGCAGCGCATCGTCATCAAGCATCTGTCGGAGCCGGGTCTCGAGGCGATCCGCCTCTCCTTCTGGGCGCTCCACCAGGAGAGCGACATCGACCAGCTCGCCGACGCGTTCGCGCGCACGCTCGCCAGCCCCGTCCGCTGAGAGCGGCGGACCCTTCGGTATCGTTGAGGGCCGTGGCACCCCTCACCGGACAAGTCGCCATCGTCACCGGCGCGGGCCGTGGGCTCGGTCGTGCCGTAGCCGAGACCCTCGCGGGCCTCGGCGCGTCGGTCGTGCTCGCATCTCGCAACGCGCCGGAGCTCGACGAGGTCGTGAAGGTCATCAAACGTTCCGGTGGCCACGCGCTCGCGCAGACCGCCGACGTCGCCGACGAGCGTCAGGTGCAGGACCTCGGGCTCGCGACCGCGCGCTGGGTCGGACCGGCGTCGATCCTCGTGAACTGCGCCGGCATGGTCGACCCGATGACGCCCCTCTCGCGATCGGATCCCGCGCTGTGGCTGCGCAACATCGCGATCAACGTCGGCGGCACGTACCTCCCGCTCCGCGTCGTGCTGCCCGGGATGCTCGAGCGGGGCTTCGGCCGGGTCGTGAACATCTCGTCGGGCTCGGCGACGCGACCGAGCGCGGGTTGGACGGCGTACTCGGCCGCGAAGGCCGCGGTCGTGCAGATGACGCGCAGCCTCGCCATCGAGCTCGAGGGCACCGGCGTGACGGCGTGCGCGTTCAACCCGGGCGGGATGGATACCGACATGCAGGAGCGCATCCGTCGCACGCCCACCTCGGACTTCCCGCGGGCCGACGAGTATCGCGCCCTCGCGAAGGAGGGGCGACTCGTCGATCCCAAGGCGCCGGCGCGCGCGATCGCGTACCTGGCGCTGCCGAGCACTCAGAGGAACGGACAGGCGCTCCAGTACGACGACGAGGAGCTGCGCCGCGCGGTGGAGAGCGCCCTCCCTGGGTAGACGCTGATGCTCGCCGACGAACGGCGCGAAGAGCTCGTGCGCTTCGAGCGCACCGCAGCGAGAACCATTACCTGAAGGTCTACATCGGGCGTCTGCGCGACAAGCTCGAGGACGAGGCGTCGCAGCCGGGCCTGATGGTGAACGTGCGGGGGGTCGGCTACCGGCTCAACGCGCCCTGAGGCCGGACGTGGGAGCTAACGCTCCGCGGATTTCTCGCGTCCCGCCGGCCGGTAGTTCTTTCGCTTCTGGATCGCAGCCGAGATCAGCTTGCTCACGCCGGCGGGGTCGGTCTGCGCCCGGCGTTCCAGCTCGGCGGGACCGCGCCCGATGAGGCCGCAGGTCGGGCAGTCGCCGCGTCCGTCGAGGCGGCCGTGGCAGTTCGAGCAGTGCACCTCGAACGCGGCCTGCGGCCGGAAGAGGCCGAGCTCGATGGCCTCGGTGATGAGCGTCTGAGCATCCGTCGTCATGTCGCCCTCCTAGCCCGCGAGGACCACCGACTTCTTTTCGGTGTAGCTCTCGATCGCCTCCATGCCGTGCTCCTTGCCGAAGCCGGACTGCTTCGCGCCGCCGAACGGCAGCTGGTCGTACGCGACCTGGATGTCGTTCACCCAGGTGTATCCCGCGTCGAGCAGCTCCGCGGCCTTGCGCGCCTTCGCCATGTCCTTGGTGAAGATCGACGAGCCGAGGCCGTAGATCGAGGAGTTCGCCTTCGCGATCGCCTCGTCGATGTCCTTCACGATGAAGAGCGGCACGGCGGGCCCGAAGACCTCCTCCGTCGCCATGCGCGAGTCCTCAGGCACGTCCGTGAGCACCGTCGCGGGATAGAACCAGCCCCTCGCGTACTCCGCGCCATCGGGCCGCTTGCCTCCGGCGAGCACCTTCGCGCCACGCTTCACGGCGTCCGCGACCTGCGCCTCCACTTCGGCACGCTGGTGCTCGGTGTGGAGCGGACCCATCTTCGTATCGGCCGCGAACTGCTCGCCGATCTTCCACTCCTTCTGCGCGCGCTCCGTGAACTTCGTCATGAACTCTTCGGCGATCTTCTCGAACAGGAAGATGCGTTTCACCGCGAGGCACGCCTGCCCCGCGTTGAAGAAGCGGCCGATCGCCGCGGCCGCGGTCGCGCGCCGGATGTCGGCGTCGTCGGCGACGATGAGAGCGTCGCTGCCGCCGAGCTCGAGCGTCACGCGCGTCACGTTCTTCGCGGCGAGCTGCATGATCCGCTTGCCGGTCGCGGTCTGTCCGGTGAACGCGATCTTGTTGATCTTGGGGTGGCTCACCAGCGCGTCGCCGATCTCGCTGCCGGACCCGTGCACCACATTGATGACGCCGGGTGGGAAGCCGGCCGAGTTGATCGCCTCGATCGCGCGCTGCGTCGCGAGCGGCGTGGTCGACGCGGGCTTGAGGATGATCGTGCATCCGGTCGCGAGCGCCGGGCAGAGCTTGTTCGCGAACAGGGTGAGCGGGAAATTCCACGGCGTGATCGCGACGACGACGCCGACCGGACGGCGGATCGTGATGCCGAACTTCGACGGATCGTCGAGCGGGATGTAGTCGCCACGGATCTTGTCGGCGAGACCGGCGAAGTACTCGAGGTTCTCGGCGACGCGCTGCGCCTCGATCTTCGCGTGCGCGAGCGGCTTGCCCTGCTCCATCGCGAGGAGCTTCGCGACCTCGTCGACGACCTCGTGCATCTTCCGCGCGGCCTCGAGCATGAGCTTTGCGCGCTTGCTGCCAGGCGTCGCCGCCCAGCCGGGGAACGCCTTGCGCGCGGCATCGACCGCGGCGTCGACGTCGGCCTGCGTGCCGCGCGGGATCTGGCCGACCACCTCGCCGTTCGCGGGATTCCGGACCGCTATCGTCCGAGCGCCCTGTGCGTCGACGAGCTCGCCGCCGATGAGCATCTTGGCCATTCTTCCCACGACCTCCCTGACTTACCGCCCCATTCCTGCACCCAGTCTAGGGAATGAGCTGACTCCAATGCGCACAGTTAGCTCCTGTTCGCTCTGACGAACGAGCGCCGCGGTCTATAAGGTATTGCGCGCAGCACTGTGGGGAGGTCAGCGACATGGCCGTGCGACTCGAGAAGCAGGACGCGATCGGACACATCGTCCTCGACCGGCCCCCGGCCAACTCCTATGACCGCGCGTTCATGGAAGAGCTTGATGCCGCGATCGAAGAGGCGCGGAAGGATGACGCGGTCAAGGCCATCGTCGTGCGCAGCGCGTCTGAGAAGTTCTTCTCCGCGGGCGCCGACGTCTCGGTGTTCGCGAAGAGCGACCTCGACCTGCAGAACGCCTTCGTCGTCTGCGCGAACGAGGCCATGAGCAAATTCGAGAGCACGCCGAAGGTCGTCATCGCCGCGATCAACGGGCACTGCCTGGGCGGCGGCCTCGAGATCGCGCTCTGCTGCGACTTCCGCATCGCGGCGGAGGGCAGCTACAAGATAGGACTGCCCGAGGTCACGCTCGGCCTCTTGCCGGGAACTGGCGGCACGCAGCGCCTGCCGCGCCTCATCGGCCGGCAGCGGGCGCTCGAGCTGATGCTGCGCGGCACGACGCTGTCGCCGCAGGCGGCGAAGGGTGCGGGCATCGTCGATGAGCTCGTGCCAGCGGCGGATCTGCAG
>DATDEH010000101.1 GCA_036523395.1 Candidatus Limnocylindria bacterium
GCTCTCGAGTTCGCCAACGCCATAGCTCGTTCGGAGCAGCGTTGGCACGGCCGCGGCGACGGATCCGCCCGCAAGGGCGAGGCTCCAGAGCGCCTGACTCGCCGCGAACACGCGCGTGCGCTGCGCCTCGCCCGCCTTCTCTGCGAGCAGCGCGTCGAAGCTCGAGATCGTCAGTGCTCCGGCCGCGCCGTTCGCGAGGCCGACGCCACCGAGGATGCTCGCCGCGACCAGCCACGCCGGCTCCATCGTCGTGGCGAAGACGAGGTAGCTCGGCACCGGAAGCAGCGTCCCGGCGACGATGAAACGACGCCTGCCCCACCGGTCGGCGAGGACGCCCGAGAAGGCGACGATGAGCGACGCCACCAGTCCGGAGACCGTGTAGAGGAGCCCGATGAACGCCGGCTGGATGCCCGCGCGGTCGAGGTAGAGCGGCAGCACGACGAGCAGGTAGCCCATCGGCACCGTCGATACGAAGGCGCTTGCGAGCAGCAGACGCGTGCCGGGCGGTGCGTACTCGCGCATCCGTTGCAGGCTAGCGCCGTTCGCATTGCGTACGCAGGGCGAACGGCGTTATCCTCAACGCACTTAGAACTTGTGAACCCCGGCCGGCGGGGCACGCCGTTCCGCCGGCCGCTTACGCGATCAAAGGGGCGTTCGCCCCGGCTCGGCGAGCGTCCTCGCGTTCGCGCCACACGGAAAGGAACTTGAGATGCCCGACCCTCTCGTCGTGGGCCTCGTGGCCCTCGTCGGAGGCCTCGTCGGCTTCGTCGTTGCCCTCCTGGTCCGCCGTTCCCTCGCGCTCGGCAGCGAAACGGCCGCGCGCGCGAACGGGGACCGCCTCATCGCGGAGGCCCGCGCGAAGCAGAAGGAGATCCTCCTCGAGGCCAAGGACGAGGCCATCACGCTGGCCAAGACGGCCGAGACCGAGAACCGCGAACGCCGCGCGGAGCTGCAGCGCTACGAAACGCGGCTGGACAAGAAGGACGAGCAGCTCGACCAGAAGCTCGCCGCTGTGGACCAGCGGGAGCGCCGCCTGGTCGAGAAGGAGCTGGAGCTAGAAGCCGAGCGCGAGAAGGTCGGCCAGCTGCAGACCGAGCAGCGGGCCGAGCTGTCCCGGGTGGCGGGCCTGTCGCTGGACGAAGCGCGCGGTCTGCTGCTGAAGCGTGTCGAGGACGAGATGCGCGACATCACCAACCGCAAGGTGCACGACCTCGAGCAGGAAGCGCGTGACACGGCAGACGTTCGTGCCCGCGAGATCATCACGATGGCGCTACAGCGGTACGCCGCCGAGCACACGGCCGAGCACACCGTGACCGTCGTGGCCCTTCCGAGCGACGACATGAAGGGCCGGATCATCGGCCGTGAGGGCCGGAACATCCGCACCCTCGAGACCCTCACCGGCGTCGACCTGATCATCGACGACACGCCCGAGGCCGTCGTCGTCTCCGGCTTCGACCCGATCCGGCGTGAGGTCGCAAAGCGCGCCCTCGAGCGGCTCCTCGTCGACGGGCGCATCCACCCCGCGCGCATCGAGGAGATGGTCGCGAAGGCGAAGAGCGAGATCGACCAGGTCATGAAGGAGGCTGCTGAGTCCGCCATCTACGAGGTCGGTCTCGCGGGGCTACATCCGGACCTCGTCCGCCTGCTCGGCCGTCTCCATTTCCGCACGTCGTACGGACAGAACGTCCTGCGCCATTCGATCGAGGTCGCCCACGTCGCCGGAATGCTGGCGTCGGAGACGGGCTACGACCCGCAAACGATGAAGCGCGCGGGCCTATTGCACGACATCGGCAAGGCGATCGACCACGAGGTCGAAGGGCCGCATACGATCATCGGCGGCGAGCTGCTGAAGCGGTACGGGTTCCCGCAGAACGTGATCGACGGAGTCGTCGGTCATCACGGCGACGTCGAGCCCGTGACAATGGTCGGCACGCTGATCTCCGCGGCCGACGCGATCAGCGCCGCGCGACCCGGCGCACGCAGCGAGATCGTCTCGAACTACCTGCAGCGCCTGCAGGAGCTCGAGAGCGTCGCGAACAGCTTCCAGGGCGTCGAGAAGTCGTTCGCGATCCAGGCGGGTCGCGAGATCCGGGTCATCGTGAAGCCCGAACAGATCGACGATCTCTCGACGGCGCGCCTGTCCCGCGACATCGCCCAGAAGATCCAGGAGTCGCTCCAATACCCGGGTCAGATAAAAGTGACGGTGATCAGGGAGACGCGAGCGGTCGAGTACGCGAAGTAGACGCTAGTCGGGTCAGGGAACACGGAACGGGCCGATGAGGTACGCGGGCCAACGGGTCGGAGTCCTTTGCTCTCTGCAGACGATCCCGTAGATGCCGCTGGGCAGCGTTGGCTCGGAGCTCTTGGTCTGCGTCGAATCGACGGTGGTGGCCCCGAATCTGTCGGTGAAGCTTGGAGGATTGAGCTGGTCCTCGTTCGACACGAACCGTCGTTGTTGCTCCGCGATGAACTCCTCCAGCTCACGGTATGCGTGGCCCTCGAGCATCCGATGGAAGGTGAACATCGCGGGGAACGATGTCTTGTTGACGAGCGTCGCGACAAAGTGCGCGGGCAGGAGCGCGCCGAGCTGCTGGGCGGTGCAGTCGGTGGCCGTCAGCGTGATCGTCGGGTTGGTGGCTGCCGTGGCGGCGGGTGCCGTGGCGGCTGGTGCCGTGGCGGCGGGTGCCGTGGCGGCGGGTGCCGTGGCGGCGGGCGCGGGCCCGCCGCACGCGAGCGTTGCGGAGATGAGTCCACAAACCACGAGCCCTAAAGTCCGACGTCTGAACATCCTCGGCCGAGGCGCAGCGTAATCTCGGCGTCAACAGTGTGAAGATCCTTTTCGTCGGCGACGTCGTCGGCAGGCCCGGACGGAACGCGATCGCGGCGCTCTTGCCGAAGGTCCGCGCGGAGCGCGCCATCGACCTCGCGATCGTCAATGGTGAGAACTCGGCGGGCGGGGCCGGTCTCACGTTGGACATCGCGCGTGAGCTCAATGCGAACGGCGCGGATGTGGTGACGAACGGCAACCATGTCTGGGACCAGCGACAGTTCCTCAACGACATCGAGCTTCTGCCGTTCGCGATCCGGCCGATCAACCTCGCGCCCGGCAATCCGGGACGCGGGTTCGTGGTAATGAAGGGCGTTCTCGTCGTGAACGCGATCGGCCGCACGTTCATGGCACCGGCCGACGACCCGTTCCGCGCGATCGACGACCTCCTCGATCAGCTGGGCCGCGACGCCCCACGCGTGCGCGTCCTTGACTGGCACGCCGAGGCGACCAGCGAGAAGGTCGCGATGGGCTGGCACCTCGATGGCCGGTTCTCAGCGGTCGTCGGTTCGCACACGCACGTGCCGACGGCGGACGCGCGGGTCCTCCCGCAGGGCACCGCGCACGTGTCGGATACCGGCATGGTCGGGCCGCGGGACTCGGTGCTCGGGGTGGACAAGGACATCATCGTCGCGCGTTTCCGCGACGGCATGCCGCGGCGATTCGAGGTCGCGGGCGGTCCGGTGCAGTTCAACAGCGTGGTCATCGACGCCGACGAGTCCACGGGTCGCGCTCGATCGATCGAGCGGCTCGACCTGGAGCACGAAGCCTGAGCGCGGGTTACCCGATCGACCTCCATACACATTCGACCGCGTCAGACGGCGCGCTCTCTCCAGCGGAGCTCATCGCGCGTGCCGGCGAGCGCGGCGTGCGCATCCAAGCGCTGGCCGATCACGACACGCTGCGCGGAGTCGCCGAGGCGGTCGCGGAGGGCGAGCGCCGCGGTGTGCGCGTGATCCCGGCGACCGAGCTGAACACCGAATCGGAGTGGGGAGATGTCCACGTGCTCGCCTATTTCGTCGATCCGCAGGACGCCGCGCTCGAGGAGCGACTGCGCTGGCTGCGCGAGAACCGCGGACGGCGTATCGAGCTGATGGTGGAGAAGCTGAACGCCCTCGGCTACGCCGTCTCCGTAGACCGAGTGCGCGAGATCGCGCAGGGTGGGTCCACGCTCGCTTCGCTCGCTGAACAGGGGCCCCTCCCCCTGGGCCGCCCGCATCTAGCGCAGGCGCTGTTCGAGGCCGGCCATGTGCCGACCTACGACAGCGCTTTCGACACGCTCATCAGCAAGGAATCTCCGGCGTACGTCTCGCGCGTCGGCCTCGCGCCGCTCGAAGCAGTGTCGCTCGCGCGCAGGCACGGAGGCGTCCCGTCACTCGCGCACCCCGGCACCGTCACGGGTCTCGAACGTTTGCTGCCCCAGCTCGTCGACGCCGGCCTCGTCGGAATGGAGTGTTACTACGGCTCACACACAGCCGCGTTCACCGCACTGTGCCTCCGTCTATGCGGACGTTACGGTCTCGTGCCGACCGGAGGCAGCGATTTCCACGGCCGCGGCGAGCACGGCACGGATCTCGGTGGCGTCTTCGTGCCGGAGGAGTGCATCGCAGCGCTGGAGACCCACCGAGCGGGGAACTGAGCGGTACCATTCCATCGGTCTGTGGAAGGGGAGTGTTGATGGCCGGCGCGCTGCGACCCGTCGTCCTCCTCATGCTCGTGGCGTCAGCCCTCTTCGTGGTGGACGGCATCCTCGACGGTGTCTATCCGGGCGGACCGGCGTGGTTCACGGGCAAGTACCAGAACCTTGCCGAGATCGCCTACGCCTTCGCCATCCTCAATACGCTCGTCGCATATCTCGTTGCGCGTGGCAGCGAACGCAGTCTCATCGCGCGCATCGGCCTCTCGGCCTTCTTCGTCGTCGAGCGGCCGCTCACGGCGTTCATCCTCGGCCCCAAGGAGCTACCGGCGGTCGTCGTTCACCTCGCGACGGCCGTGCTGGAGCTGGTGATCCTGGTCACGGCGGTGCGCGTCTGGCGCCTCGGCCACTCCATCGGCGATGCGGAGATGAGCAGCCTTTTCGGCCTCCAGAGCTCATCGCCGATGCCCGTGCCAGCCGACGACGAAGACGAGCCACGCCCCCGCCAGTCGTCGCCCGGGCTGCCCCAGAGGACGGCCTGGCTGCTCGGGATCATCACGATCTTGCTGGCCGCGGTCCTTGTCGCGGACGGCGTCGTCTCTGGCTTCGTTCCCGGCGGCCGCGACTGGGGTCTGTCCGGTGACGCGTCGGGATGGCTTGTCTATCTCTTCGCGATCGTCGTCCTTACCGTCGCGGCGCGCGCCGTCCACGGCGGAACGCTCGCGCTCCGCCTGCTCCTCGCGACCGCGCTGCTGCTCGTCATCGAGCGCGCCTTCAGCCCGTTCGCGCTCCGCGTCGTCGATCCGTTCGCGCTCGTCCTTCACGAGCTCGCGGCATTCGTCGCCCTCGCGCTGGCGCTCGCGTGCGCGAGTGCGATCCGTGGCCGGCGCGCGAACGCGGAGGGCAGCGTCGCCTCGCTCGAAGCGGCCTGATCCCGCGTGACCACGGTCAAGGAGGCTGCGAACCGCCTCGTCGAGCAGGTCGGACAGGTCGTCGTCGGAAAGCGTGCGGCGACCGAGCAGCTTCTCGCGGCGCTGCTGGTCGAAGGACATGTGCTCCTCGACGACGTCCCCGGAGTGGGGAAGACGACGCTCGCGCGAGCGGTCGCGCGATCGTTCGCGCTTTCGTTCCGCAGGATCCAGTGCACGCCGGACCTGGTGCCGTCGGACATCACCGGCGTCTCGATCTTCGATCAGCGGACGCAGACGTTCGAGTACCGGCCGGGACCGCTCATGGCGAACATCGTGCTCGTCGATGAGATCAACCGCGCGACGCCGCGTGCGCAGTCGAGCCTGCTGGAGGCCATGCAGGAGCGGCAGGTCACGGTCGACGAAACGACGCATGCGCTTCCGGAGCCGTTCTGCGTGATCGCGACACAGAATCCGATCGAGCTCGAGGGAACATTCCCGCTGCCCGAGGCGCAGCTCGACCGATTCCTTCTCATGCTGCAGCTCGGCTATCCGAACGCCGAGGAGGAAGACGACATCCTCCGCGTTCACGGACCGGGGACGGTGTCCACCGACGACCTGCGACCGATCTTCGACGCGAGCGCGCTCGCGTCGCTCCGTGACGAGGTCCGCGCGGTCCGTGTGAGCGATGCCGTGCGCCGCTACGTCGCGGATGTCGTGAGGGCGACGCGCACCGCGGAGGGCGTCGAGCTCGGCGCGAGTCCACGCGCCGCGCTCGCGCTCTATCGCGCGGCGCAGGCGCACGCGGCGATCCGCGGTCGGGCGTACGTCCTGCCCGACGACGTGAAGGCGCAGGCGTCCGCGGTGCTCCGCCACCGCCTCTTCCTCATCGCCGACGCGCAGATGCGCGGACGCACCGGCGCGGCCGTCGTGGCCGATGTGCTGGCGCGCACGCCCGTTCCGGCGGAGGAGAGTCGGTCCATCGCAGGGGGAGAACCCCCAGCAACCCCGCTCCGCGGAGTCGCATCGCGATGACGCGGTCCGGCCGCTTCGAGTGGCCGATCGTCATCGCGATCGTCGCCGTTGCCGCCATCTCTCGTTCGCCCGCGCTCATCGTGCTCGGCGCCGGCGGTCTCGTCGTGTGGCTCATGGTGTGGGTAACGGGACGTCTCGCGCTCGTCGGTCTCGAGACGCAGCTCGCGGTCTCGCCGGATCGTCTCATCGCCGGCGAGCCGCTCGTCGCGACGGTGACGATCATCAACCGCAAGCCGTTGCCTCTGCCGTGGCTCGACCTTCGCCTGTTCCTTCCGGAGGGCATCGAGACCCCCGAGCCGACCCCAGGCCTCGCGCGCGGCTGGGTCAATGCCGGCTTCGCACCGCGCGGCCACGAGCGGCTCGTGCTGCGCTTCCCACTGACCGTGATGCAGCGCGGCGCCTACGCCGTCGGCCCGATCCGCCTACGCGGCGGGGACTGGCTCGGCTTCACCGTCTCCGAGCGGACCGACCACATCACCGCGCACGTCGTCGGCTATCCGGCGCCGCTCGCGGTGCGTGACCGCCAGCTGCCATCCCTGCGGCCGTTGGCGGAGCTCGCCACGCGGCGCGGTCTGCTGCCCGATCCGCTGCGCTTTCGCGGCGTGCGCGAGCATCGCAGCGGCGATCCCCGGAAGGAGATCCACTGGAAGGCTTCGGCGCGGCTGCGCGAGCTTCAGACGAAGCTGTACGAGCCCGCCACGAGCCTCGATGCGATCTTCCTCGTCAACGTCGCGTCCTACGAGCAGTACTGGATCCAGGCGGACCCCGAAGCGGTCGAGTTCGTCGTGTCGGCCGCCGCGGACATGGTGCGCATCGCCGCCAACGCCGGTCGCCAGATCGGCCTGGTGACGAACGGCCTCGACAACCTCACGCACGAGCGCCCGCGCTCGGCGCTCGGCCGCGGTCCGCATTCGCTCACACGGAGCCTCGAGATCCTCGCGCGCCTTGGACCCTATGCCGCGAACTCGCCGGAGGCGGTGTTCCTCGGCGAGCGTGGCCGCTTGCCGTGGGGCGCGACGCTGATCGTCGTGACACCGAAGGTCACGACGGGTCTCGCCAGCGCGATCGTCGCGCTGCGCCGCGCGCATCACCGCGTGTTCGGAGTGAGCGTCGCGCCGGTCGATGCCGAACTGGCCACGTATCTTCGCGGGCGCGGCGTCGTCCTCGACGTCCTGCGTCCGGCGGAGCTTCGTCGTGCGAGCTAGCGGCGCTGTCGCGATCCTCATCGGCGCGCGCTGCTTCGTCGAGGCCGTCGCGTTCACCTGCATCGCGGCGATCGCGCACGCGGCCACCACGGGGACCGTGCCGCTGCCGATCGTGCCATGGACGCTCGTGCTTTTCGGCATCGGCCTCCTGCTCGTGACCATCCAGCGTGAGGTGAAGAGCGAGCGCCGCGGGACGACGATCCTGATCGTCACGCTCGCAGCCGGCGTGCTGTGGGGGCTCGTGCTTCCAGCGCGCGATCCCGACGGTTTCGCCGTCCTGTCCCGGATGGTGGCGTTCGCGCTCGTCGCCGAAGCGTTCCTATGGCGGAACCTATCGATCGCGCGCGGCGCGGTGCGTTGGAACGATTCCCGCAATGCGCTGCTCTTCTCCGGCACGTGTGTCGGGCTCGCGGCGCTCGCGACCGGGCCGATCGATCACGGGCCGCTCGCGGTCCTCGCGCTTCTCGTGGTCGCGCTGTCGGGACTCGCGCTCTCGCTCGCGCGCACGACGGAGGAGCTGGCCCTCGCGCGTGGCACGCGGGGTGGCGCGCGCGCGTCGTCCGCGACCGGTGTGAGCTTCGTTGTCGGAGTCGTCGCGATCCTCGCGGCCGCGTTCGTACCCGTCGTTCAGGACGCGCTCTCGGCCTTCGGTACGGCCATCGAGCCGACGTTCACAAGGGTCATCTACACCGTGTTGTTGCCGCTTGGGTATCTCGCCGCGCTCTTTGTCGAGTTGTTCGCGGCGCTGATCCGTCTCGGCAGGTTCGATCGCGTTCCGCCGATCCTTCAGGTCCGCACGCCCGCCGACGACGAGGCGCTGCTGCGCCAGATCGAGCAGACCCGGCCGATCGTCTTCGGCGCGGTCGAGCTGCTCATCCTGTTCGGCGCGGCGCTCGTCGCCCTGTTCCTCTTCGATCGGATGCTCCGCGAGCGGCGGCTCGAGCTCCCCGAAGGCGTCACCCTCGAGCGCGGCACGGCCGAGGGGTTCGGTCTTGGCGACATGCTGGGACGCCTGAGACCGCGCCGCGGCATGTCGCGTCGTGCGCCGCGCGACGACGGCAGCCCGAGCGGTGCGCTGCGTCTCCTGTACTGGCGCTTCTTGACGCTCGCGGAGCGCGCTGGCGTCGGATGGCGGCTGCCGCAGGAGACGCCCGCGGAGCATCTCGCGCGCATCGCGAACGAGGACGCGCGTTGGTCTGCGGGAGACGGGCTGGTGCGTGCGTTCGAGGACATGCGATATGGAGGATCCGCGCCTGACACGACAACGCTCGAGAACGCCCGCGGCGCGCTGCGCACCCTGGAGAGCGCCCGACGCGCGTCGTAGCCATCGTCGGTCCGACTGCTTCCGGAAAGAGCGCGCTCGCGCTGCGCGTGGCGGAGGCTCTCGGCGGCGAGATCCTGTCCGCCGACTCGCGTCAGGTGTACCGCGGCATGGACATCGGCACCGCGAAGCCGACGCGCGCCGAGCGTGCACGCGTGCCGCATCACCTCATCGATGTCGCCGATCCCGGCGAGCGTTACGACGTGTTCCGCTATCA
>DATDEH010000102.1 GCA_036523395.1 Candidatus Limnocylindria bacterium
GACCACCCGAGCGCGACGCTCAGTGTGATGATGACCGGCTTCGGGCTACGTCTCGACCCTGACCTCTGTTGGGAGAACCTGCGGCGCCTCTCCAAAGACGCCGCCGACCGGGCGATGCTGCAGAGTTGCCTGCGCCGGACGCTCGACGACGTCGCGGCGCTCGCACACCTCCAGCCACGCGTCCGAGTCGTGAAAGGCATCTGGCACGAGCCGGAATCGGTCGCCTATCTCGATGCTCCGACGATTCGCCGGAATTACCTCGCGATCCTCGGGGCGCTCATAGCGTGCGGCGGCTATCCGGAGGTTGCGACGCATGACGTGTGGCTCATCGAGCACAGCCTCGGGCTCCTCGCCGGGCTCTCGCCCGCGCAGTACGAGTTCCAGATGCTTCTCGGCTACATCGCGCGCGACGCCCCCTCGCAGCTGTTCGCCACGGCTCGCTAGCAGTCGCCTATTGCCGCGACCTCATGTGGTCGGCGATCGCCTGGTCGAGCTTGTCCAGAGACTCACCCCAGCCCAGGCGCGCGAGCTTGCCCCACTCGGCCGTGAACCCCGACAGGGTGCGGATGGTCACGCGCGTGCGCCGACCCTCGGCGGTGAACGTGATGCTGCTGACGAGCTCCTCGGTCCAGGTGGCCGGGAGCCCACTGCCGACCGGCGGCGCGACTCGCCTGCGGTCCGCGTCGGCGAAATGGATCGCGAAGACGACGCGCGAAGGTCGCTCGATCTCGCGTACGACGCCGGCGATGTAGTTCATAGCGCCGTCGGGAGAACGCTCGGCGGTGAAGATCTTCCCGCCCGGACGCGCGTCGAACTCGGCGAGGGTGATGCTGACCCTCTTCGGTCCCCACCACTTCTGCAGGTGCTCCGGTTGCGTGAACATGTCGAACACACGCTCGCGCGGCGCGTCGAAGACGCGCTCGACGACGAGCTCCTTGGTAGCCATGTCCTCCGCCACGTTATCCCTTGCGGCCACGTCGTTGCTCCTTCTCTTGCAGTTGTTTGAGGTACTCGTCCAGCCGATCGAGGCGCTGCTCCCAGATCACGCGATAGCGCGCGACCCACGCGTCGACTTCCTTGAGCGGGCCCGCCCTGAGCGCCGCCGGCCGCCACTGCGCCTCCTTGCCCCGCGAAACGAGCCCGGCGCGCTCGAGCACCTTGAGGTGCTTGCTGACCGCGGGAAGGCTCATGTCGAACGGTTCCGCGAGCTCGCTGACCGAGGCGCCGCCCTTCGCGAGACGCGCGAGGATCGCGCGGCGTGTTGGATCGGCGAGGGCGCCGAACGTGAGGCTCAGCCGGTCGACCGCCACGTACGCTCCTTTCTTGTTATTTAACCAGTTGATTTAATACGGCACGAGCCGTATCCGTGTCAAGTGGCGTCTGTAGTGCGCTCGCGGCTTCGCGGCGGCTCAGCTGCGCAATCAGTGTTCACCACAGTGCGCTCGCTTCGCTCGCGCCTGGCAGCCCTCGATCTGCTTCCGCAGTGTCGCGGCGTCGGTCATACCCGGATGGATCGTGACGTCGGCGCCTCTGTGCCCAAGGTCGACGTGCACGGCGATGACGTGCGGGAGACGCTCGATCGCCGCGCCGAGATCGTCCTGGCAACAGCGGCAGAAGACATCGTCGAGCGGGACCGCGATCGTCTCCGTCGTCGCACCGGCGCGCTGCGCAGTGTGCTGCCTCAGGCGACCGGGGCGCCGATCGCCGTCATTGAGAGCCGGACTGTTGCGCTTCCGCCGTCTCGCAGATGCCCGCCTCGCTGGGCGCCTGAGCCATCGCCGCGCGCTCAGCGTCGAGTTGCTGGACGACCGCTGGATAGGTGTCGTGCATGCAGCAGCGGCACGCCCTGTACCACTCGCGCATGCCAGCGTCGATCACTCAGAAGAATGCGTATTCGCGATCCGGCAGCTCCAGCGTCAGGCCCTGATCGCGCGCTTCTGCGCGGTCGAGGATCATGTCGCAAACCGGGTCGAGCATCTTCGCCGCGGTCACCGTATTGGTCGACCCCTTCGTTCGAATCGATCCCGCTGCCAGGAGTGTCTCAGGGTACGCCGGGCCGTCGGTGGCTCGACCACGAGACCGCCCTCCTGTCGCCTTCGACGTGGCGCACGACGAGGCGATAGCCACCCCCTATGCGTCGCAGCTCGCGAAGCATGACCGCGATGCCGAGCGCGTTCGTGGCGAGCCCGACCAGCATGAGCGGAGTGCGGAAATCGACAAGGAAGACGGCGAGGCCGGACAGGCCGACGATCGGGAGTACCTCGGCGAGGTGGTGAGCACAGCACGCGACCATCGAGATGCTTGAGGTGGCGGTGCCGGCGCCGGTGAGCGCAATCGACTCGCGGGCGAGCGCGCGCTGCATGAGACGCACATACGTGAAGAGCCCGATCTGCGTGCCGAAACCCGAGCTGATGAGCCCGACGAAGACGCGATCGTCCCAGATCAGCTCGAGCGCGTGGTCAGGACCCTGCGCCCAGGCGACGATGCCGAGGTAGACACCGACGAGCGCGAGCGCGCCGACGACGCCGAGCGCGATGGAGAGCGCGACGCGGCTGCTCACCGCGCGCGCTCCCATCGCAAAAGGTGGGAGGGGACACCAACGTCGCGGACTTCCAGTTCGATGACACGAGCCCCGTCCAGCGCCTGCGGCTCGATCGAGCCGAAGGTGAGCGTGCCCGAGCGGTGGTGGCCGCCCTTGGGCGCGTCCCAAAGCGTTGGGCTGACCCAGTCGCCGCCGTCGAGACGCACACGCGCAAGCTCTCTGAGGTCGAAACCGTCGAGACCGACCGAATGCGTGTCCATGGTGACGCGCGCCGATGAGGTCCCGCTGATCCACGATGCGGCGACGGTGACCGCGCCAGCTGCGTGTTGCTGCCCGTCGCCGGGCACAGTGCTCGCGGCGGTGCTCGGGCTCGGTTCCATCGAAGACGTGACCGGGGCCGCGCACGAGGCTGCGGTCGCCGCGATGAACAGCACCGCAGCGATGCGCGGGCTCATCTAGCTGCGACCGCGGTCGGCGCAGCCGGCATCCGCACCGGATGTACGCGGCAGCACACGGGCAGCTCGGCGCGCACGAGATCCAAAGCGAGCCGGGCCTTGACCACGAAGTCGTCGGTGGCCTGGACGACGAAGATGCGCGGGTGGCCGTCCCACTCGAGCGCGATGCGCTCGTCGATGCGCGCGGCGTCCTCTGGCGTCTCGAGCCGCAGCGGATTCGCGCGGTCGTAGCCGTGCGTCAGCGAAGGCGTGCGGAGGTGGATCACCGTGTCGTAGCGTGCGAGCGCGTCGGCGCGCGTCACGCCGACCGAGGACCACAGCGTGTCGGGCCCGGGCCAGTACGCGGCGCCGTCGACCATGCCGCGGTCGCAGAGCACGATCGCTGGGTTGGCGCTCCCGGCGGCGGCCTCGAGCTCACGCTGTACGAAGAAGATCGCGCGCTGCGCCGCGCAGCGCACCGGCACGCTTTCCATACGCGGGAAGCCGCCGCCGAACACGATGCCAGCGGACTCAGGCAGCACCACGACGTGCTCACACAGCGACTGGCGGATGAGCTCGAGCACGGCGGTCTTCCCCGCGCCAGGACCGCCGGTGAGTACGACGCGCTTGAGCGGATGCGGCTCGCGGCAGGCGCAGGACTTCATCGGATGACGAGCTTTCCGCGCAGCATCCCCATCCCGCATTGGAAGAGATACTCGCCGGCCCTGGCTGCGGGCAGATCGATCGAGACCTGCTGGCCTTCTGGTAGCTCCGCGCTCTTGTGGAAGTCCGCGAGCACAACGCGCTCCGAGCACGCGCCCGACTCCTCGCGCAGGAACGTAAGGCGGATCGGCTTCCCGGCGTCGGCCACGATGAGGTCGGGCTCGTACCCGCCCTTCACCAGGACCATCGCCTCCTGAAAGCCCGACGAGCCGAGCACGGCGCGCGTCTCGCTGCCCTTGGGAAGCAGGAAGAACGCACCAACGCCCGCGATCGCGATCGCGCCGACGAGCGTGACGATGAGTTGGTCGAGTGTCATGACCTGGCCTCCCTTGGTGTGAACTGACGTAGTCGGTTCGCGTTGGTGATCACGGTCACGGAGCTGAAGCTCATCGCCGCCGCGGCGAGGACCGGCGAGAGCAGGATGCCGAAGAAGGGGTAGAGCACACCGAGCGCGACCGGCAGGCCGAGCGAGTTGTAGACGAACGCGCCGAAAAGGTTCTGGTAGACGTTGCGCATCGTCGCGCGCGAGATCTCGATCGCCAGCACGACGCCCCTCAGACTGCCGCCGATGAGCGTCACGTCCGCGGCCTCGATCGCCACGTCCGTCCCGGTGCCGATCGCGAAGCCGACATCGGCCTGAGTCAGGGCGGGAGCGTCGTTGGTCCCGTCGCCGACCATGCCGACCCGCTTGCCCTCGAGCTGCAGCTTGCGGACTTCACCGGCCTTGTCACCGGGAAGCACCTCGGCGCGCACGCTCGTGACACCCACTTGCCGTGCGATCGCCCTGGCCGTCCGCTCGTTGTCGCCGGTGAGCATCACGACCTCCAGGCCGAGGTCGCGCAGGCGCTTTATCGCGCGCACCGAGTCTTCCTTGACGGTGTCGGCCACGGCAACGAGACCCCCCGGTTTGCCGTCGACGCTGACGTACATCGGTGTATTGCCGCCCTCGGCGAGCGCGTCGAACGGCCCGGCGAGACCGCCGAGGTCGACGCCCGCCTCGCGCTGGAAGCGCTCGCTGCCCACGCGCACGAGCCGCCCCTCGACGAGCGCGACGATCCCGCCGCCTGTCACCGCGGTGAAGTCGGTGATCGGCCGCAGTTGGATCTTGCGTGCGAGCGCGCCCCGCACGATAGCCGCGCCTAGAGGGTGTTCAGACCCGTGTTCGGCGCTCGCCACGAGCTGCAAGAGCTCGGCTTCTGAGAAGGGAGGGAGCGCGTGCACGTCGGTGAGGGCCGGCTCGCCCTTCGTGATCGTCCCGGTCTTGTCGAGCACGATCGTCTGCAGGCGCTGCGCTCCCTGGAGCGCCTCGCCTGACCGGATGAGCACGCCGTGTGTGGCGGCCTTGCCGATCCCGGTCGTGAGCGACATCGGTGTCGCCATGCCGAGCGCGCAGGGGCAGGCGATGATCAGCGTCGTGACCATCACGATCGTCGCGTAGGCGAAGGCCGGAGCGGGGCCGAAGTCGTACCAGACGACGAATCCGGCGAGGGCGAGCATGACCACGATCGGCGTGAAGTACGCGCTCACCTGATCGACGATGCGCTGGATCGGCACCTTGGTCGCCTGCGCGTCCTGGACGAGGCGCACGATGTTGGCGAGCGCCGTGTCGGCGCCGACCTTGGTGACGCGCAGCGTGAACGAGCCATGCGTGTTCATCGTCGCGCCGATGACCTCGTCGCCGGTTGTCTTGTCCACGGGGATCGATTCGCCGGTGATCATCGATTCGTCGATCGCCGAGGAGCCCGAGACGATCGTGCCGTCGAGTGGGATCCGCTCGCCGGGGCGCATCACGATGAGCTCGCCGACGCGCACCTCGGCGACGGGAACGGTCGTCTCGACGCCGTCGCGGATCACGCGGGCGTTGCGGGGCTGAAGACCGATGAGCTTCTTGATGGCCTCGCTCGTGCGACCGCGCGCCTTGATCTCCATCGCCATGCCGAGCACGACGAGCGCGGTGACCACGACCGTCACGTCGTAGTACACGTCGGTGAACTCTTCGGATGGGAAGAGCTGCGGCGCGAGGAGCGCGACCGTCGAGTAGAGCCACGCCGTCCCGGTGCCGATGGCGATGAGCGTGTGCATGGTCGCCGAGCGGTGCTTCACGCTCTCGACGAGACCGACGAAGAACTGACTGCCCGAGAAGACGAGCACCGCGAGGCTGGCAACGCCCATGGCCACCCAGAGGTGATGCAGCGCCTCGCTGCCCCGCGGGAACAGGTCATTCGTGATCGGCAGGAGCCACGGGTACGAGAGGACCATGGTGGGTACGCCGACGGCGGCCGCGAACCACCACTTACGCATCAGCCGGCGGTACTCGCGCTCGCTCGCGCTGACCGTTTCGGGCTCGGTCGTCATTGGTACCCGCGTCGTCGTCGAGCGCTCGACCGCGAGCACCTCGGCGCCCGCGGCGCGCATGAGGTCGGTGAGCTTCGTCGTGTTGAGCACGTCCGGATCGGCCTCGACCGTCGCGCGGCCCGTCACCGGATTGACGTAGACGCTGCGGACGCCGGCTGCACCCTGGATCACACGCTCGAGGCTCTGTGACTCGGACCCGCAGTCCGCGCTCGCGAGGTGCACGGTGAACGTGGCAACGCTCACGCTTTGACTTCGTTCTTTGCCGCCGGGTCCAGCCGTGCAGGCTCCGCGCGGTCGCCAGTGTCGTGCTCTGCGTGACCACCGTCATGAGCCCCGCCACGGTGCATGAACAGCATCATCAGCGGGCAGAGGAGGAACAACAGTGCGTACGGCAGGAACGCGAGGAGTCCATCCATCAGGTCGCTCTCCCTTCGTGCACGAGAAGCTCGCCGGAGTACATGCCCATGCCACAGGTGAAGGCGTACCGTCCCGGTCGCTGCGGTGTGAAGCGCACCTCGGTCTCGCCGTGCGCCACAAGGCGATGCGCGCTCGGCCATAGCTCGGAGACGAGGAGCTCGGTGCACGGGTCGTCCTCGCGCCGTTCGAAGCGCAGCGTCGCCGGCACGCCGGCTTCGAGCTCGATGTGTGACGGGCGATAGCCGCGGAAGACGACGATGCGCGCTTCCTGCGTCCCGTCAGCGAGGCGCCGCACGCCCCGCACGCGCTCGTGCAGACGCTCCTCGGCCCAGATCACCACCAGGATCGCGATGGCCAGTAAGACCAGAAGAGGTGCGACGGTCCAGTCCACGATCGCATCGTGGCTCCCGGGGCTTGGGCCGTTCTGGAAAAGCGCTGAGAGGAGCCTTAGGAAGCCGCTAGGCCGCGCTCGCACTCCCCACGGCACGCTCGGCGACAGTCGGAAGACGCACTGCGACGCTTGTGCCGCGCGGGGTGCGCTGCTGCAGCGCGATCGTGCCGCCGTGGCGCTCGACGATCCATTTCGCGATCGATAGGCCCAGTCCAGTTCCGGCCGGATCGAGCCGCTGGGCTTCCTCGCCCCGATAGAAGCGGTCGAAGGCGTGCGCAGCCGTCTCGGCACTCACACCGATGCCCTCGTCCTCGACCGTGAGGATCGTCTCGGTCGACTCGCGGCGCAGCGAGACACGGACCTCGCCCGGTGCCGATGTGTACGAGAGCGCGTTGTCGGCGAGGATGAGCACCAGCTGCTTGAGCCGGTCACGCTCGCCCTCCACGAGTGCGGCATCGATGTCGACGACCCGTAGGCGCGGCCCAGCCTGCCCGCGCAGCTCGCGGAAGACTTCCATGACGACCTCGTCGAGGGGCACCGGTTTGCCGATGAACGGCTGCGGGCCCGAGTCGGCACGTGCCAGGACCAGGAGGTCGTCGATGAGCCGCGCAAGTCGCCGCGTCTCGTGCTGCGCCTCGGCGAGCGTTGCGTTCGCCTCATCGGGCGGCAGCTGGCCACGCACCAGCAGCTCGAGGTCACCCTGGAGAGCGGTGAGTGGCGTGCGCAGCTCGTGGGAGACATCCGCAACGAAGCGCTGCTGTCGACGGTAGGCGTCGTCCAAGCTCGAGAGCATGTGATTGAACGTGCGCCCCAGCTCGGTGAGCTCGTCGCGGCCCTTCTCGCTCACGTCGATGCGGCGTGCGAAGCCCCGCGAGAGCGCGATCGCTCCTGCCGTCTCCGTCATCATCGCGATCGGGCGAAGCGCGCCGGCGGATATCGCCCAGCCGCCGGTGGCCGCGAGCGCGACCCCCGCAAGCCCCATGACCGCGAGGATCAACCCGAGGCTTCTGAGCGATGCGTCGAAGGACGACATCGACGCGGCGACGACCAAACGCGCGCCGGAGATCCCGGGCATGCTGCCGGCGTATGAGCGCACGCGCGTCGCGTCCAGGATCGTGTCGCGCAGGCCATCTCCGGCGGAGACGGGATCGAAGCGCGAGAGCACGGCATCGGTCGCATTGCCGACGACGCGTGGCGCCGAACCGGCAGCGAGCAGCCAGGTGGCCGTCGGCGCGCTCGCGGCCTGCGTCGGTGCGGTGAGTGTCGCGCCCATCATCGCTGCCATCGGCATACCCGAGAGCTCGGCGACGGCGTGCTCCCATGAGCCCTGCAGCGACGCGTCCACGTCCGACTCATGCGTGCGAACGTGGACCGCGAAGGCCACGGTGAGCGTGACAGCGAGGACCAGCGCGAGGAGCGCGCCGTACCAGAGCGCCAGGCGCAGCCGGATGCTCATGCGCGACTAGGTCAGCGGCTGCTCGCGGAGTACGTAGCCGGCGCCTCGGAGCGTGTGGATGAGCCGCGACTCGCCGGCGGCTTCGAGCTTCTGGCGGAGGTACCGCACGTACACCTCGAGCACGTTGTAATTCCCGCCGAAGTCGTAGCCCCAGACCTTCTCCGTGAGTTGCTCCTTCTCGAGCACCTGACGGGGGTGGCGGAGGAACTGCAGCAACAGCTCGTACTCCGTCGTCGTCAGAGCGATCTCGCGCGCGCCGCGGCGCGCGCTCCGCGTGCCGGTGTCGAGCACGAGGTCGGCGAAACGCAGCACTTCAGCGTCGCTCGGCTCCCTGCGGCGCAGGAGCGCGCGGATGCGCGCGGTGATCACTTCGAGCGTGAACGGCTTCACCAAGTAGTCGTCGGCGCCGGCGTCGAGCCCGACGACCTGGTCGGCCGCAGCGTCCTTGGCGGTGAGCATGAGGATCGCAAGCTGCGGATCGCCCGCGCGCAGGCGCCGGCAGACTTCCACGCCGTCGATGCCCGGCATCATGATGTCGAGCACAACCAGATCCGGCGCGAACTCGAGCGTCTTCTTGAGCGCATCAACGCCGTCGCGCGCCGTCGCGACCGCGTACCCTTCGAAGGACAGCGCGCGGCGGAGCATGTTCGTCACGTTCTCGTCGTCGTCGACGACGAGCAGCCGACTCGGACGCGTGACCGTCTGCGTCGACGCCCGGTCGATCTCGGTCGCCATCACCGATGACCCTATCGGTGGTTGCCCCTCGGAGACTGCCTCCAAGCGGCCCTGCTCGCCCGGGTCGAACGTCACTTCCGGGCTCCGGCGAGCGCGGCTTCGTGCCGAACGGCCTCACGGAGGGCCGTTTCGTGAGGACCCGAGGCCGCCGCATCGCGGAAGAAGCGATACGGCGCGGAGAGGAACTCGTCGCGGCACCCGCGCGAGCAGAAGGCAAAGGCTTCGTCGTCCCAGGACGCGACGACGGCGCTTGCCTGTTCGACGCGCATCTGGCACACGGGATCGACCAGCATGGCTGTTGACTCCTTGAACTGTCCGTCTTCCAGCCAAAGCACGCGGTCGGCGATGTCCCTGATGCGCTGGTCGTGCGACACGATGAGTACGGATCGTCCCTGATCTTTCGCGATCGAGCGCAGCAGCCGCATGATCTCGTGCCCGATCTTCGAGTCCAGGTTCGCAGTCGGCTCGTCAGCGAGGATGAAGGTCGGATCGTTGACCAGCGCACGCGCGACCGCGACGCGTTGTTTCTCGCCGCCGGAGAGCTTCTCGGGAAGGAAATGCAGACGACCGGCGAGTCCCAGATCGGTGAGCAACTCCGTCGCGCGCGCCTTCGCGACCCTGCTGCGCATCCCTGCAAGCTCGGCGACGATCGCGACGTTCTCCACTGCGGTGAGCGCCGAGAGCAGGTTGAAGTCCTGGAAGATGAACCCGAAGCGGCGGAGCCTGATGCTGGGCAGCTTCTGCTCCGGGAGCTGGGTCAGCACCTCGCCGTCCAAGCGGATCTCCCCTTCGCTCGCGCGCAGGAGCGCACCGAGCATGAGCAGCAGCGTGGTCTTTCCCGAGCCCGAGGGACCCATGATCAGGACGACCTCTCCTGGCGCGATCTCGAGCGACACATCGCGCACGGCCACGACCTCGGTCGCGGCTGCGCCAAAGCGTTTGGTCAGGTGCGAGACGGACAGTGTGGGGGCGTTCATGCGACCTTCCTCCGGAACACGATCGCGGGATCGACATTCGAGACCTGGATGAGCGGTGCGACGGCGGCGACGGCTGCGACGATGAGCGAGATGGCCGCGGTCTTGAGGATCGAGGACCAGGTGATCTGCATGTACAGAAGCGGGTCGACGATCGGCGCGATCAACGATGCGGCGTAGGTCAGCGCAAGACCGAGCGCGAACGCGAGCGATACCGTGAGCACTGCTTGGCCGAGCACGACGCCATAGCAGTGGCCCCGCGCCGCCCCGAGCGCGCGAAGCAGGCCGAACTCGGGAAGCCGCGAGGCGGTCGCGGTGTACACCGACAGCGCCATGACCGCGAGACCGATGAGCACGCCAGCTAGGTTCATGATCACGGCGATCTCGGTGCTCATGTCGCGCACGACGCGGCGTTCCTGCTCGGCGAAGACCGCGGTCGAGGAGGCAGTGACACTCGGCACAGCGGCCTCGATGCGCGCCGCGACCTCATCGGCTAAGGCACCCGGTGCGACGCGCACCAGCACGTAGCTCGTCGTGCTCGCGCTGCCCAGAAGGCGGTCGAAGTCGTCCAGCCTGATGAAGGCGAGCGAGCTGAGGGTGCTGGCAAGACCTTCCGCGAGGCCGCCGATGCGGAAGACGGACCCGAGGATGCGCACGCTGTCGCCGACCTTCGCACCTTCCTGCCTGAGCGCACCGTCGACGACGACTTCGCCGGGCTTCGGGTACGCGTCGCCGGTCACGATCGTCGTCGGCGTACCCATCGTCGCGCCAGCCGGCAGGCCGATGACGTACGCGATGTAGGCCTTGTCGGCCTTCACCATGACGTTCGTGAGATAGCGCACGGGCGCCGCCCGTTCGACCCCGTCGATCCTCGCGACCTGATCGACGATCGCACGCGGGATGGTCGACGAGGCCATGTGCATGTTCCGCACGCCTGACTGTGCGACCCAGACATCGGCTCCCGTCTTCTCGATGAATGACGCGATCCGGCCCTCCAGGCCCGCGAGCACCGCATCGAGCGAGAGCACGAGCATGAACGCGAGGGCGACACCGCTGATCGCCATCACCGCCTTGGTGCGGCTTTGGAAGAGGTTCCGCCGCGCCAGATACAACATCACGACTACCTTCGGAACACGTCGGCCGGTGCGAGGTCGGCGATCACCTTCGCCGGCAGCGACACGGCGACGAGTCCCATCAGCGCGCTCGCGGCGAGGCCGGTCGCGACGGTGCGCGGCTCGAAGGTGACGAGGAACTGCGGACGGAACTGCATGACCAGCTGCGCTTCGAGCACCGCGAGGGCAAGCCCGAGCGCCGCGCCGGCGACGGTCACGATGAGCGCCTGGGTCAGGGTGATGGCGTAGAGCGTCCGCGCGCGCGAGCCGATCGCCTTCAGCACACCGTACTCGCGGCGTCGCTCGACGGTGGCCGAGTAAAGGACCAGTCCGACGACGAGCGTGCCGACGAGGAACGCGATCGCGGTCATCAGTCGCACGGGCGGGCCGATAACGCGCGAGAACACGTCCACGTCGTTCTCGGCCACCTCGTCCTTGGAAAGTGCGCTCACGCCGGGAAGTGCTGCCAGGCGCGCGCGCAGCTCTTCGTCCGTCGTGCCGCCCGATGGCGCGACCAGCAGGAAGCTGGTCATGCCCGGCGCACTGAACAGCGACTCGGCCGCGCTCTTGCGCACGAAGATGAAGCTCGTCATCCAGGACGTGGTGCCATCGGAGAGACCCACGATCGTGAAGCGACGACCCATGAGGTCGAAGTCGCCACCCACGGTGAGACCGTAGCGGCGCGCGAGGGCGCTATCGACGATCGCCTCGTCATCGGTCGTTACCTCGCGGCCCTCGGCGAGCCGCCATGGGCCGCCGCCAACAGCTGGATCGAACCCGACCAGATACGCGGAGCGCTTCTCACTGCCAAGCTCGAGGATGACGAAGGACGAGAGCAGCGGCACGGCACTTTCCACGCCGTCGAGCGCGAGGACGCGCTCACGCGTTCCCTTGGGCAGCACCGACGTGGCCACGAGCATGTTCTTGATGCCCGATTGGGCGACGACGGTCGACCCGGGAGAGTGTTCGAGGTACGAGGTGATCTGCGCGTTCATCCCGTCGAGGAACCCCGAAAGCAGGAGCACGAGCATCGTGGCTAGCGCAACTCCAGCGACACTCAGTCCGAGTCGTGTCCGATCACGCGTGAGGTTGCGAAGCGCGAGTCCCACGCCCTCACGTTCACACCGTCGGCTTTGTCAGCCCTTGACCGGTGCTGTGATCCCGCTGAACACGCGCCCTGAATCCGTACCAGAGCCATACGGCTGCCTAGAGCGTCGTCGCGACTGCATCCTCAGCTGACGATGCGTGACTGCGAGGTAGGGCAGCGCCCTACAGAGCATCAGCGTCGTCGGTACAGCGCGGCCGACCTAGCGGGTCTTAGGCTTCACACAGCGGTCAACGGGGCTATTGCATCGGGTCGCGATCAACATCGGTGACGACGCGACCCCTGGCGAAAGTGTGACCTTCGTGACTGAGACGCTGAGGGGCACGCTCATCGAACTGGACGACGGTGTGTTCCACTTCGAGACCGATCGAGGCGAGCGGATCGTGTTCACGTTGCCTGAGGCGTCGGGCATCAAGCCCCACCACTTCGAAGGGATCGTCCGAGCTCCGGTGCGCATCGAGGTGACGATCGAAGGCCCTCACGATCACGCGACGGCGACCCGCATCGGCCCCTGCGAGCAGTATCACCCGTGGCACCCGCTTCCCTGGGACATCCGCTGACCTTGGATCTCAAATCGGTGAATCGGTTCGCTCGATAAGAGCTGCCTTCTCGTTCATGCTTGCCCGCTTCATCCAGTGACCCGACACCGGTCAGCACGTGGGAGGCGGATTCGCGAGAAGCGCCGTGCGAGTCTCCTCGAAACGCCAGAGCTAACGACAATTAGTCATGGGCCCCGCGTCAGGCCGGTTCGAGGTTCGTAGCAGCCGACCGCCGCGCGCTCCACCACGCCCAGGCGGCCGCCAGCGCCAGCGCCGCGATCGAAAGCAGCTGCGCCTCCTGCAGCCCGGCGAGCCAGACCGTCTCCGTCCGCCAGAACGTGAGCACGAACTTCCCGATCGCGTAGAGCGCGAGGTACACGGCGAAGAGCTGTCCGTCGATGTGCAGGCGCGGGCGCAGCCACCACAGCAAAGCGAACACCCCGAGGTCCCAGCCCATCTCGTAGAGGAACACCGGCTCGTAGGCCACGCCGAGCTGCGGGACCATCGCGCCGGGATTGAGATAGGTGATGCCGAACCCGTTCGTGGGTCGGCCCACGGCGTCGCCGGTGAAGAGGCACGCGAAGCGCCCGATCGCCATGCCGAGGATCGCGGCGGGCGCGGCGGCGTCGGCGATGGCCCGCACCGGCAGGCCACGACGCCTTGCCACGAGCACGCCGGCAAGGGTGCCGCCAAGGACGGCTCCCATGATCGCAAGGCCGCCATTCCAGATCGCGAAGATGCCGAGTGGGTGCGTTGCGTAGAGGTCCCAGCGGTCGATGACGTGCAGCGCGCGCGCACCGACCACGCCGCCGACAAGCACCCAGGTCGCAAGCGACTCCACCTGTTCCATCGGCAGACCCTTGCGACGTGCCTCGTGGATCGCCAGCCACATGCCCACGCCGATCGCGACCGCGACGAACAAGCCGTACCAGCTCAGGGCGAGCGGGCCGAGATGCACGATGACGGGAGCGATGTCGATCGTCATCGCTCAGATGACCGCGAGGGCCGCCAGTGAGACGAGCGCGGTCGTGAGCCCCAAGGCGAGCTTCAGCGATGCGCGGTTGTGCAGCTGCCAGCGCGTGAGCGCGCGCATCGCGGCAGGAGTGGCCGCGGCGCCGAGCAGCAGGATCAGTGGTACGACGAAGGCGAAGTTGTAGACCACTAGGTAGCCCAGCGCCAGACCGAAGTCGTTGCGGCTCGACAGCAACGCGAGCACGGCGATGTACACGTTTCCCGAGCACGGCACCGTGCAAAGGCCAATGAGCGATCCAGCGACGAATAGACCTGGGAGCGACGCGCGGGATACCCAGCTCTGCGCCCGGCTGTGCAACATCGGTGGCATGCGCAGTCGCTCGCCGAGCTCCGGCAGCAGTGCCTCCTGCAGCGCGAGGACGCTCCAGCCGATCGCGACGACGGCGAAGATCTTCGTGCCGAGATGGTCCTGGCGAAGCGCGCCGGCAAAGCCCATGAGGCCGAGACCGATCAGGAGATACGTTATGAACATCCCGGTCACATAGGCGGCGCCACCCTTGAACAGAGCACGTCGGCGTTCGCCGAGCCCGCCCTCCATCGTCGCGCCGACAGCGAGCAACGTTGCAGACACGAAGACGAGCAGCACGGCGATCGCACAGGGGTTGATGCCGTCGACCAAACCGGCGAGGACGACGGTGGCGAGATTGAGATCGACTCCGCTCATGCCTTGAGCTTCAACAGGCCCTGCATCGACGGGTTTTCCTTGCCGCCGCAGCACGTGTCGCAGTAGAAGGCGTAGTCACCGGCGGCGGAAGGCGGGATCGTGACGACCTGGGTCGTCTCCGGTTGTACCTTCGCGTCGACACCGAGCTTCACGATCGTGAAGCCGTGCACGCCGCCGCCGTCGGTGTGATGGCTGCTGTCGGGGTTCACGATCCGGACACGGACCAGCCGATCGGCCGGTGCCGAGATCGTGGGGGGCGTGAAGCCGCCCATGTCGATGCGGAGTTCTACGTCGACCGGGGCAGGGTCGGCTGTGGCGAGCTGCTTCGGCCATAGTGCGGAGATCGCGCCACCGGTGACCGCAAAGGCGAGGATCGCGAAGATCGCGGCGCGGAAGCCAAAGTTCGATGACCGCCGCAGCGGTCGCTTACGAGGCATGCACGCTCTCCTTCTCCGCCTTCAGGTCTGGCACGGCGGATAGCACGTCGACAAGTCCCAGCAGGTTCAAGACGGGGTCGCGGAAGTACGCGCCACGGAGTTGCATCTCGTAGCGCGCGAGGCGCTCGCGAATGAAGTGGACGCAGTGAGACAGGTCGATCGCGAGGACGCCGCGCGCGAGCGACGCTGACGAGCCCGCGAAGGCAGCGATCCGGATGCGGCAGGGATGGCTGGCCGCGGTGATCGTCTCGACTACACCCTCGCGCGCAAGCGCGGCGGCATGCGTGGCGAGCATCTGCGTGGGACAGCAGCCGGTGCGTCGAAGGGCGAAGCGCAACACGTCGGTGTCGTGATAGCCCTCATTGATCTGCGCGCGACCGCGTTTGACCTCCGCAATGAGCACTTCTGTCCGCCACGGGTCCGTCTCAAGCGTCGGGTCTCGCCCGAGCAGCAGGTCACGCGCGTGAGCACCTTTGCCTGGCAGGAGCTCGGCCGCGTGCGGCAGGCGGACCGCTAGAACATCGAGTTCGGTCGCCGCGCGATAACCCTGGCGATCGGCGACCTGGACCGGCAACTCGGTGAGCACGAAGAAGCCGTTGAGCTGCAGGTACGCAGCCGCGATCGCGACCGAGCTGTCCATCACGCGCCCAGCCTTGCGGCTCACGCTGGGGACAGGCTTGGGCGGCTCTTGGAACGCTCTGAGAAAAAGGGTTCTCAGCGGGGCTTCAGCGGACCGCAAGGGACGGCTCAGAACGCTGGGCGACCCTTGGTCGCGGGGTCAACTGGAGGTCCCCGCGAAATGCCGATGATGAATGGCTACTGGTTCGGCCTAGGCGGTCTCGTCATGGTGCTGTTCTGGATCTTCGTGATCGCCGGGATCGTTTGGCTGGTCCTCGCGCTCAGCCGGTCGCAGCCGCGCGCGTCCGATGACGGCCGCAGCGCTGCGGTCCGGATCCTCGAAGAGCGTCTTGCGCGCGGTGACATCGACGCCGAGGAGTTCCGGGCCCGCCGCCTGGCGCTCGAGGGACGCCAGTGATGAGAGCGCAGCGTATCGCCGGGTTCGTCGCGCTCGGATCTGGCCTACTTCTCGTTCTCGCGCTTCTCGTGTCGGCGCTCGCTGGGCCGACGGCGCTCGCGACCACGAACTCGCGCGCGTCCTGGCCGATGGGACCGGGAATGATGGGCGCCGATCACATGGGGAACGGCATGATGCGCACGGGCCCTGGGATGATGTGGTCTGGCTCGTCAGGACCGGCGGCCACCGCCATTCCCGGCGCGCCCGAGGTCCGCGTTCAGGCCGCGAACTTCAGCTTCAGCCCGAACGAGATTCGACCGCCCAAGGGCTCCGACGTGAACCTTACGTTCACGAACCCCGCGGGTACAGGTGTGGTCCATGACTTCTCCGCCCCTGCGCTGGGCATCCACATCGCTGCCAACCCCGGGGAAACGAAGACCATTGGACTGCGTGGGCTCGCAGTCGGGCGATACGACGCGTACTGCAGCGTGCCCGGTCATGCCGATCTCGGTATGCGCGCGACCGTGGTGGTCGAGTAGAGATGGCACAGTCGACAATGAGGGTTGAGGCGCAGGCTGCCGACGTGACTTCAGCCCATCGCGCGAAGGTGTCGGCGGAGGCGCTCCGCGGCCGAATCCGGTCCCAGCACTTTGCCATCCTCGCGACCACCGGAACTGACGGCAGCGCGGACTCCGCCGGCGTCAGCTACGGAGCGGTCGTTGAGAGCGGCCAGCTCGTGCTGTATGTCATGACCCGTCGGCATCTGCGCAAGGCGCGCGACATCGCTCGCCAGCCGCGGGTATCACTGGTCATTCCGATCCCTCGCCGACTGCTGTCGTTCATGCCGCCGGCGACGGTGCAGTTGCGGGGAGAAGCCGAACTCCTGCCACAAGACGACCAGCGCGGGACGCTCGCGTTCCAGGGCTTCTTCGTCGGGCGGCGTATCCTCGCGGCCTATCGAGCCATGCGGCTACGCGGCGACGACCGCACCTGCTTCGTGCGCATCGCGCTCGACGCGACCGCACGCTCATACATGGTCGGTACAAGCCTGTGGCAGGTCATCCGCCACATGGAAGCCGGCACAGCGACGACCGACCTGACAGCGAAGTAGCCAGGAGCGGCGGCCAGAGTCGCTGCGCCTAACGCATGGCAGCGCGATCGCCTCGAAGTCGAGCTAGACCTCAACTGCAAATACTCGTCGAGCCCGTGCGCTTCTCAGGGCCATCGATCGCGTGGCGGGACTCACTGACGCTCTTGCGCGAGCTCACGAGCGATTTCGGGAAATCCCGAACACTAGGCGTGGAACAACAACGATGGGACCTGTAGCCCGGAGGGTGTGCAACTGACGGTGTCCGCTGACACCGGGGTCCTTCATCTTCGAGCGTAGTCGCTCGTACGGCGTCTGCCCTCCGAGCGCACCATGCGGACGCTCGAAGTTGTAGAAGTCCTCCCACTCCTGAAGCTTCGTGGTGAACACTTTGGCGTCGTCGACCACGACACCGTCGAGGAGGCGATAGAACTCTTCGGCGTCGATGCGGTGCGAGCGCTCAACCTTGCCGTTGAGCCGCGGGGTGCGCGGCCGGATGTACACGTGCTCGATGCCCAGATCCTGGACGTGCCAGTGGAAGGCGGCCGCGAACTCGGAGCCGTTGTCGGTCTGGATGCGCTCAACGCGGAAGGGCAGCTTCTGCAGCACGTAGTCGACGAACTGGATCGCGCTCTTCTGGCCGAGGCGCTCGTAGACCCGCAGCACGCGCAGGCGGGTGCAGTCATCGATCGCCGTAAACTGATAGTGCCGGCGCCGCGAGCCCTTGAGCGGCGCGATGAACTTCACGTCGATCTGCACCTGGTGGCCCGGCTCGGGTTTCTCGTAGCGCTGCCAGCGCTTGTGGTACGGCACGTGGCGCTGGGACGCCGGCAGGCGGCTGAGGCCCAGGCGCCTGAGGATGCGCCAAATCCCGGAGGTGCTGACCACCAGCTCGTGGTAGCGGCGCAGGTACATCGCGATCTTCTGCGGCCCGAAGTGGTACGTCTGGCGCAGATGCACGATCTTGCCGACGATCTCGGTACTGGTGGCCTGGGGGCTGTGGTGCGGACGACGAGAGCGGTCCTCGAGACCGGGCACGCCCTTCTCGACGTAGCGTCGCAGCCAGACGTAATAGCTCTGCCGCGTGATCCCGTAATAGCGGCAGGTCAAGGCGACGTTGCCGCTGACTTCCCTCGCGTGACGGATGATCGCCAGACGCCGTGTCGCGGACCTCGCCCGCTCTTTATCGGTCACTTGGATCCCTCCTCTTTTGGGCGGACCAAGTGTCAACGACGTCCGTCAGTTTTAGACACAGTAGCCCGGAGGGGATTCGAACCCCTGACCTCTTCCTTGAAAGGGATGGGGTCGAGAGAAGCGGCCTGGCGAATACTCCAAGCACGAATCGATACGGGCATCGACGCGCAACGCGCATCAGATAAGCGGCCAACGAGGTCACTGAGGCGGGCAGCAGGCCGTCTCACTAGAGTCAAGTCGCCATGAGTAGCCACGGGGACGCGGCGCGCAAGCCACCCGCGTCGAAAGCGTCACAGCTGCCTTCACGAACTCCGATCGTGGTTACGTTGCGGGGCGAGGGAGGAGCGGAGATCCAGATTGAGTTAGTCGGTCGCGCGCACCCGGAGCAGCAGGACTACTGGGACGGCAACTGGCTACGGACACGTGTGAAGGTGCGGGCGGGCGGATTCCATGGAGAGTTCGAGCCTGAACTGCGGGTCGAGGAGTTCGTTCGACTGCGAGACGGCGTGCGGGTGTGTATGACAGACCTGCGAGGCACGTTCGTGTTTGAGACGATGGAGGACCAACTCGAGATCACGGCGAAGGGCGATGGACTCGGTCATTTCCGCGCGGAGTGTCGCGCCGAAGACGTGGCGGGCATCGGCAACGAACTGACCTTCACGATCGACCTCGATCAAACGTACTTGCCGCCGCTGGCGTCACAACTCGACGCAGCGCTGAAGGTCTTCCCCGTTGTGGGACACCCCGGGGCGTGAGCCTGACCGCACTTACTTGGCCGAGGCGATAAGCCAGCCGGAGAGAAGTCCCAAACCAAATCCGAGAAGGACAAACGCGAACTCGACGAATGTACGTGGCTTTCGAAGCTCATCAACGACCCTAGTGCGCCAACCGCGCCGCTTCTCCTCCTCTTCTAGGTCGCCCGCAGCAGTAAGCCAGTAGCGAATATCTGAGATCTTGCCTTGGTCACCTGCCGCGATTTCAACCGCTCGGAATCCATGGAGTTGCGCGATGGCCTTCTCGAATGCCGAGACCGGAACGGACCACTTGCGCTCTATGCAGTAGCCAAGAATCTCAGGCTGTGTCGCGTGGCCCCGCCATCCGGGCCGGCGCGCTAAGTCGTACAAGGCCGCTCGAACGAGCTGAATTGCCTCGCCGGTTGTCTTTGGCTCTGCCACTACTCGTCCTTCCCGGCCGCGATCATTCGTCGAACATGATTGCCATTTGCCGATTGATGTTAGGCAACAGACCAGGGTTCCACATCACTGCGGCGGCTCGCGCGGTCGATCTAGTCGGGGTCCGCAATTCGCTCAGAGCGGAGTATTTCGATGCCTCGCAGGTGTTCCGCATAGTTGGTACTCCGTTTAGGCGCTACGAGAACGACATCGTCGAAACCTCCGTCGAGCATCTCTTGGATCGTGACGTGCCAATACGCTTTGCCAAGGTCGATTGCTTTCCATTTGTCGTCGGCGAGGGTGGCGCGGCGAACGACCGCTTGCGTTGCCGGATCACGTCTTATCAGACGCGCCGGGACGCCAATCAGCGTTATCTCCGCCGCCTGAGCCTCACGAATGTCAATTGCCCAGTCGACTTGCTCGTAATACGCCGCATTCGCCTGTTTGAACTGCTGGTCCCGCTCGGGGTGGCTTTCGTCGTCAAAGAGGTGGGTGTAGGGCCGGCTGATCAGCGTCCCGATCTTGCCTCGCAGCGTGACGTGCTTGAACACTGCGCCGAAAACGAGGAGGTGGGTCCGCGCGCTCGTGCGAAGTCCGTCAATGATGGTGTCTTCGACGATCGCGCCATTAAGGTAGGTCGCGTGGACCGAACAGTCGACCAAACGGCAGTTGCGAATGACTGGACGGTTAGCGAGATCTGCCCGCACAGCGACGGTGTAGTTGTCGAAGCTGCAGCGAATGAACTCAAAGTCGCTGCATACCTGGCGGCGGCGTCGAAATGGAGCGGCAGAAAAGTTGGGGCCAGTTACAACTTCGCCCTCTAAGCGCGAATACTTAGTTATCGGCCCACTAGTGATTGTCTTTCGGTCGAATCGTTTCACCCGCCGGGCATTTTCCCACGGGGATCCCGTCACAGCCCCGCGCTGATCGCGCCCCCTCGTAAGCGGGAGCATCGCGGGCGGTGGTACGCGGTCGCCACCGCCGAAGGCGGGGGCGCGCGTGCGCCGGCCGCGAGCCTCGCGCGAACGAGGGGCGCGATCAGCGCGCGCAAGAGATCGCAGCAGGATCGCGTGTCTGTAGATCGCGCGTAGAGAAGCGGCCAATCCTCTTGACCAGCCGCTAATGCGTGACGTAGTTTCGGCAGCACTCAGAGGTTCCGGTAGCCAGACCGGCCGAGCGGCGTGTGTAGGCACGCGGACGTATGCGATGTGTACGTCCAACCGATTCGCGTGGCCTTAGTCACAGGATCGGTGGCGACCGAATAAGGCGTGGCCTACACAAGGGTCCGAGAAAGCCTCAGAGCGGTTTTCCCCCATCCTTGACTAGCGAAGCTGCGCCCAACACACGAAAGAGGCGCAGCGCGTGGCTGAAGCGGCAAGAGGACACACGGCGTGCACGCTGGACTGCTGGCCGTGTCACCTCGGCTGGTGGATCGCGAACACGTGGCAGTGGCAAGTCTTCGCCACGCTCACGCACCGAGATCCGGAAGTGCTACGCGGCGCCTTTACGCACGTCGGAGTCGGCGGCGCCGAGCGGCAGCTCATCCGCTGGTGGGATCGCTCCATTCGTCCGCGAGCTCCGGGCGCGTTCGCGTGGTTCCAAATGGAAGCGCACAAGGCGCGCCCAACGCCTCATTGGCACGGCCTGATCGGTGGGCTGCCGTCCGATCTTCAACGGTCGGACATCTGGTCAGAGTGGTTCAAAGCGCCGCGTGGCGGCCTCGCGCGACTCGAGCCCATCCGTGACGTCGATGGTGTTGCGCTCTACGTCGCCAAGTACGTCACCAAGGACCTGGGCAAGCCGTGGTTCCTGGGCAATCTGCGTGACGCTCGTAGACTCGCTCGCGGCCTGCTGCCCGCCGGGAAGGAAAACGATGACCGGCGTTCGGACCTTTACAACTCGATCACGACCGATGAGGTGGGCGGAGATGCGTGATGAACGCACCGCTCTAGTCGATGTCGTTGAGAGCTTCTTCATTCACCGCAACGACCTGTCGGCGGCTACGGCAGCCAACTATCGAATCGCAATCGCGCAGTTCGTGAGGTGGTGCGGCGCATCGCTTGGACGACCGCCGACCATTAGCGATCTCGAGGGAGGCACCGTCGAGGCTTACCTGCATTTCCGACGCGTCACCGTATCCGCACAAAGCGCACGGAGTGGATGGGTGGCGCTTCGATCACTTGCGAAGTTCCTCGCTGAACGACGAATCCATCACGACAACGGCGACTCAGTTCTCCGGCTGGTGAGACAACCGAAAGTCAAGGACGAGCCACGTCGGGCGTTGACCGACGAAGAGATGTGGCGTGTCCTCGAAGTTTCCGCCACCGGCGAGATGGGGCTGCGTGACAAGGCTCTCGTGTGGACGCTGCTCGGCTGTGGGCTTCGGCGTGCCGAGGCGGCGAACCTCCGGTTCTCCGACGTCAAGGTGCATGACCGGACGCTTCACGTAAGGGCGCAAACGAGCAAGTCAGTCCATCCACGCGACGTGACCATTCCGATTGAGACAGCGAAGGTGTTGGACGAGTACCTCGATCAGCGCGAGGGCGAAATCGACGCGGACGCACCGTTTTTCGTTGATCGACACGGGCGGGCTCTCTCAGGGAACGGGATCCGCAAACTCTTCGAACGCCTCAAAGTACGTTCGGGCATCCGCGACCTGTGCGCTCACATCAACCGGCCGACATGGGCGACGAACTTTCATCGGTCTGGCTCGGGCTCGCGATTCGATCTCATGGTCGAGGGCGGATGGACAACGGGACGGATGGTCGAGCGGTATACGAAGGCAAGACCCGTCGAAGAACGACGACGCGCTCCGTCACCGTTCACGGCATCACGGAGTGCGCGGAAAGAGAAGAGGCCGTTAGAGAAGCGGCCTTCACATCAGATAAGCGGCCTGTTCGGGAAGCGCACGGCCTAAGCGACCAATAACGACGCGGGTCTGTAGCCCGGAGGGGATTCGAACCCCTGACCTCTTCCTTGAAAGGGAGCAGGCCTAGGGAAGCGACCTAGCGATGAAGTTACGAATGAAAGACGCGCCGGACCGGCCAACTCCGCGCGTCAGGAAAGCGGAGCTCACAAGGATCACAGGAAAGGAAGCGGCCTGGGAAGCCGCGCGCACGTTGCGCGGCGCGCGGTCGGCGAGTTGGATCGCTTCCCTGCCGGGGCGGAAGATCGCAACAACGTCCTCCGCCCCCGGCCACATCTACCAACGAAGCGAAGCCGACACGCGACTTGCGAACCCGTCGTGACGCGAGGGTTGCCCTATTTGTAAGCGGTTAGCGTGCAGTGAGCGGGACCCCAATCGTACGAACCGCCGCTCGAGATCGAGTGGTCGCTCTCCGTGAAGTACGTGTGCTGCGTCTCCCACCACCAACGCCAATCCTGCGCCGAATAGCGTTCAGCGTTGGTGCCGACCAGGCTGCTGACACCCCAGTAACTTACGAGATTCCCGTCCTTGTAGAACTTCGCCCCGGACGGTGACATGAACACACTGAGGGTGGCCGTCGCGTTACTCCTCGTCCAGCCTCCACCCCAAACATACGTACCGGATCCGGGATAGTCGGTCCAGAAAACGCCACATTGAGCGTCGGAGTACAGGTGGCTCGTCGGCAGCGCAGATGAACTCCCCGGTACGCGGCGAAGACCCAGGCGCGCAGCTGTTGTCTTACGCTGCACGATGAGCGCGCCTTCGTCGACGAGTCGCAACATTGCGGCGGATCGGCGAAGGACCGCCTCCCGCATCCGTGCCTCATCCGCCACGGTCACCGTGGCAACCTCCTCCCAGGTCTGTGGGATTCGAACGCCCACGGACGTGGCCGTGATAGGACCGGTGATATCGCCCCATCGCGGAGGCGCGGCGAACGCATCCGTTTGTCCCATAAGCGCGAAGGACGCCAGTACGACGAGCATGGCCCTGAAGTTCTTCTTTGCCATCACTTGACCCAACCTTTCGTGTAATTTCGTTTCGTTGGCGTATGAGTGGTATAGAGCCGCTAACCTTGGGGCAAGATGGCATTCAGACCAGTAGTCATTCGGCTAGCCAGGTAGGCGGCAAAGTGAGGCGAGGTTCGAACCTCGGACGAGCGAATGAAAGAAAAGAAACCGCTCACTCCAAAACAGCGCCGGATCATCTACCTCCTGCTCGACGGTTGCATAAGCAAGCAAATCGCCGCACTCATGGGCATTTCAGAGGCAGGAGTAAAGAAGCACCTCGAGAGCCTCAGACGGCGATATGGCGTGAGCACGCGTTCCGCACTCATGAGGAGCGCGATCGAGTCGGGGGACGTTCGACTCGGCCTGCGTCGACGGCTTGGCGGATAGGAGACGAACGTCTCGCGATAGCATCGATCCTCGATATCAGCGACCGGTCGAACTGGCGCTCGCACCAACCTTGTGAAGCCGCGGCAGGGCCCAGCACTCTGCGCCAGAGAGCTCCATGCGGGTGGCAAGGCGAAGAGCTAAGCGGTCGGGGCTCAACACGCACCCTGGGCTCGTCAGACGGGTTGAGTGCAGACCATAACGCTGAGAGCCCCTTCAAAGCTCTTTAGTACAGGGTGAGCGTCATCGAATCGCACGAGCGCTCCGTCGCGACCGCGCTGCAGGACGAAGATCTATACAAACGGATCTTCCGTGCGCTCGTCGCGGTCGGCGCTAGTACGGACGAGGCAAGCGACGCGCTGCAGGACGCGTACGAACAGGCACTTCGCCAATCACAACCGCTGCAGCGCGTTGAAGGATGGCTATTCGTCGTGGCCCAGCGGCGATGGCGGCGTCAGCGGATACGACGTCTCCTATTTCGTCCACTCAACGCTGCCCGTGGGCACGTAGCAATCCCGATTGAACCCGGCGGAGTTCTGGCGGAGGTGCGGAAGCTTCCGATGCGACAACGGCAGGTCTTCGTCGCTCGTCATGTGCTCGGACTGAGCAATGATGAGACCGCGAAAGCACTCGGCATTGCCGACGGCACAGTCTCCGCGACCAACCACCACGCGCTGCACACATTACGCAAACTTCTGGGAGGTGAGATATGACCGGTCCTTCGCTCTCGGATCAACGCATCATCGACGCACTGAACGCCGAACTCTCAACGATCCCGGTACCGCACCGGAGTACGCCGAGAGCGCGTGCGGACAACCGACGGGGCGACCTTCAACCGCGCGGCCGGCTAATCACGTTCAAAGACGCGCTTTGGACCCAGCGTGTGTCGGAAGCCCCGAGATACAACGGGATGGCAATTGCGATTCCGATGAGAGTCCGGCGGCGAAGTCTGGCACCGTGGCTCTTGGTGGCTGTGTTAGCCGCGGCGGTGGCGATTTACGGACCGGCCCTCGCACGTCAGTTCAGTGGCGGTGGCACACAAGTCACGCCGCTTCGGCCGCCTACCCTTCGTCTGAGCCTTTCGGCGACGTCGTACGAGGTTGGCCAAACCGTCTCCGGCGAGATTACGGTGACCAGTACCTCCCCAAGTACCGTGCGGGAACTCTCGGTCAGCGTCTTCCCCGTTGGTGCACGCCAGGCTGGCGTCAGTGAAGCGTCGGTCCGTACGAGGCTGTTGGTGATTCCAGTCAACTCGTCGACCGTCGCCGGATCAAGCAGCCGCTACCAGTTCACCTGGGATCAGCATCGAGACGACGGCACATTCGCTTCAAGTGGCGACTACGTAATTACGGCGCTGCTGATCAGCCAGACCGATCAGGGCAACTCGCACGTCTCCGCAACGGGCTTTGCGAACGAAGTCACGGTGTCGCTCCGTTAGCCGGAAAACGCTGGCGCCCGTGAGTCGAGCGTGTCGGATACTCCGGTAGAGCGGCCGGTCGGAGGCGATTTCGACAGGTCGGTCGGTCGCTATATTCGGATCCCGAGTGCCAGGACCTGACCCCTTCTGTGACGCGCGTCATGTAGCGGTCGGAGCAGCGGCCGTATGAAGTTCGGGCATGGAATGGCCAGCACACGAACGGCACCCTACGGTTGCTACTCCAAGTGTTACTGCGCCGCTACTCCGAGTAGCACGCAGAAGCGACAACGACGCCGCAGCTGACGCGAATTCGCAGCGGACTGCTCCCGCCCGAACCTCGTCCTCGCGCGTGGACGCGACGCTTCGCCTGCTCGGGGCGTTCCGGGCGATTCGGAGAGACCAGCTCGAACGATTCCTCCTGGCGAACGAGGCCATCACTTCCCCATCCCGCCGGGTTGCCGCCTTCCGCATCCTCGGCGAACTGCGCGAGCGTGGGTTCGTCCAGGCGGTCGTGCTGCCCGGTACTGTCGCCACCGCCGGCGCGACGCGCGCATACGTCCTCACCTCCGCAGGACAACGTGCATACGCCGCCGACGACGGCGCCTATCCGCGCGGCATCCGCCGCCCGAGCATCGTGCTCCTCGACCATGCGATCGCGCTCGCGGACATCGCGCTCGCCTTCCGCGACGGCGCCGCTCGCGCCGGTGACATCGAGCTCTCGTGGCAGGCGGACTGGGAGATCGTCCACGAGCTCGGTTGCACGACGGTCATTCCCGACGCGTTCGTGACCCTCGAGCGCGGCGGCTGGCGAACTCGTGCGTTCATCGAGGCCGACCGTGCAACAGAACGCGAGCGTGCCTTCGCGAACAAGGTGCGGCGCTATGTCGAGCTGTACCGCGACGACCGGTGGCGAAGTGTGCTCGGGACCTGGCCGCTCATCCTCACGGTCACGACGTCTGAGAAGCGTGCACGTTCGCTCTGTCGCCTCGCATTCCGTGTCGCCGAGGCCGAGGGCGGAGCGCGGATCCGGCAATCGTTCCGTTTCGCCTCGCTGGATGAGCTCTTGCGTCGAGGTGCGTTCGACGAGATCTGGCACATGGGCCCCGGCGCCGAACGCGGTCTCCTCCTCAACGCGTCGGAGGCGGCTCCACGGTGACCTCGGGACCAGCACCGCGGGCAACATCGCGTCGCGGAAGGGTGCTTCAACGCACGGGAGCGAGTAGCGTTGCGCGCGGTCGGTCCGGCGCGGGGAGAAGAACAGATGAGATCCCGCGCAGCAGTGCTCAGGTGGTCGGCCTTGCGTGACAAGAAGGCCGCCCTCGAGGAGGTCACAGAGAGCTTCTTGGTCCACCGCCACGATCTATCCCAGGCGACGCAAGTCAACTACCGGCTGCAGTTCCGGCTCTATGACGGCTGGGTCGCGGCACAGCTCGGCCGCGCCACGCGCGTCGAAGACGTCGAACCCGGCACGGTCAACGCGTATCTCGAACAACGGCGCACGGCCGTCTCCGCGCAGTCCGCGCACGCCGCGTGGAAGGCACTGCGTTCACTCGCGACGTTCCTCGCGGAGCGCAGGATCCTCGCGGACCGCGGCGCAAGTGTCCCTGCAGCACATCCGCGCACCACGCATCAAGGACGAGCCGCGTCGCGCTCTTACCGACGATGAGCTCCTCCGCCTCCTCACGCATGCCGGACAGAGCGAGACGGGCAAGCGTGACCGCACCATCGTCATGACGCTGCTCGTCTGCGGCATCCGACGCGGCGAGCTCTGCGGACTTCGTCTCAGTGACATCGATCTGCGCGAGCGCCGGCTCCATGTGCGAGCCGCGACGAGCAAGTCCGGCGAGGCTCGCGACGTGACGCTCCACCTCGAGGCCGCGAAGGAGCTCGACACGTACATCAACGACGTCCGCGAGGGCGACACCGATGCGGACGCGCCACTCTTCACCGACCGCTCCGGTCAGGCGCTCACCGGGAACGCGGTCCGCAAGTTGTTCGACCGGCTCAAGGTCAGCACCGGCATCGACGCTCTGCGCGCACATGCTCCGGCACACCTGGGCCACGAACTACCACCGATCGGCGAGCGGCAGCCGCTTCGATCTGCAGGCCGAAGGCGGATGGCGCACAGGACGGATGGTCGAGCGATACACGAAGAGCCGGCCATTCGAAGAGCGACGACGCGGACCCTCACCGCTCACCGCGTTTCGCGAAGCCACGAAAGGAAGGCGGCCTGCAGGGAAGCGGTCGCCACAACAGGGAAGAGGCCTAACCGAAATACGTACGGCATGACAACCGAAATAACCACGCGGTCTTGTAGCCCGGAGGGGATTCGAACCCCTGACCTCTTCCTTGAAAGCGATGAGGTCGAGAGAAGCGGCCTAGCGGATTGTTTACGCACGAATCGATACTGGCCGAGAACGAAAACGCGCGTCAGATAAGCGGCCCAATCACGACAATGAGGCGGCCAGCAGGCCGCCTCTCGCCTCATTACTCGTCCTGATCGTCGTCCAGAGACAGACGTCCGTATTGGTCCGGGATGCTTCCCCAGCCGAAGATTGCCAGAATCTCCGACGGGACACTTCCCGCCTCCTCTTCCGGATCGACATCAACGCGCAGAACGGTGCAACCGTGTTCCCACTCATCACCCAAGTCGAAGATGTAGGTGAAGGTGTCGCCTGAACTCAGTCCCATTGAGCTCAGCGTGTGGACTCGTTCATCGAAGTGCCGTGTCGAAGCGCTCTCTTCGAGCTCGTCGGCCTCCTCCATGACGATTCGGCGACCGTCCGCAAGCGGAACTCGTGTACGTGGGACGGGTCCCAACGCGCGAAAGCGCGGTCAATAGCGTTTGCGAGTTCCGCGAACGTGTGGACGCTGCTCAGGAGCAGGTCACGCCCCGGCGGGGCGGCTAATTCGTCGCCGCCCTTGCCAACCAAGATCACACGCACGATCGACCACCTCGGCGGCTTGCGCGCTCGAGAGGGCCCAGTTCGCGTCCCGCGTCGCGTCGTCACCGCAACTTCCCCCTGCTCTACAGCGGGACATTCACGACGAGTGTGCCAGCCGCTCGAGGAAGCTTCGTACGGTCAAGATGCTTGTACGAACGATGCCCAGTCGCACAAAGCCATTGTCGTCCGCGAGCGCGAGGAGCGGCTTGTCACCGGTAACGATGCAATCTGCTTCGGACTCATGCGCGGCCTCGAGCAGATGATTGTCGCCAGCAGCCAGCTCGTACGTGACCGTTGGGCTCACGATCACGCACGCATCGGCCCAAAGGGCAACAATCCGATCCGGCTCAGGGAACCTCGGGCTTAAGTGCTCATAGCGAAGCACTCGACCGAGCTCCGCCAGGATTGCATCGCTCGTGACAGGCATGAACCGTCCATCGAGGGCGGCGTCAACGACTTGGCCTGGCATTCGGCCCCAGCCGAATCCCGAAACAAGGATCGTCGTGTCGATGACGACGTAGAGCGTGGCGCGAGACTAGAGCCGTTCTAGGTCGCGCGTTTCGCAGCGGCGACCGCGGCGTCAACCACAGAAGGATCCAACTTCGCGGCCGTCACCTGCTCGCGAATGACAGCAAGTCGTTCGCGGAGTTCCTCGCGCGCGCCACGCGACGCTGCAGCCTTCAGCCGCTCGAACTCTACTTGGCTGATCAGGACCGCTCGCTGCTCACCCCGCTTCGTCAGGACCACCGTCGAGCCTTTCCGGGCGACCTGGTCGACGAGGTCGCCTAGGCGGCCCCGCGCCTCCTCAACGCCGTACCTTGTTTGTGGCATCGGTTGTCCTCCATGAACCTTAAGGTTCACCTGCAGGTTAGTCAAGCGAAGCGGGGGGCAAGTCTCATGCCGGTTGCGGTTCTTGGCGCCTGCGCGAGCGGCGCAACCGAGTATTCGGGCAGGGCAGCATGTTGGCCGGACCGTGCGACTGGCCAGTGACGGTCGTTCTCACGGCAGGGCTCTTTCGAAAAGGAGAAGCGCCCACGAGAAGCGGCCACGAGAAGAGGCCGCTGCACAACAGATTCGGCCCGTCCTGCAGCGGGCGAATCCCCAATAACGACGCGGGTCTGTAGCCCGGAGGGGATTCGAACCCCTGACCTCTTCCTTGAAAGGGAAGCGGTTGAGAGAAGCGGCCTAGCCAACCGCTCTCGCACGAATCGATGTTGGCATCGCGCGAAAACGCGCGTCAGATAAGCGGCCCAACTAAACGACATCGGCGGGCAGCAGGCCGCCACTCGCATCCAAAACTACACGCCATCAGCTCCCGATTCGAGCCCGGACCTTCCAAGGCGCGCCATCTCGGTTCCTCCTGACACAAGGTCCACGGTTGTGCGCCAGTGACTCGGGCGGACGGCCCCCAACTAGCTCGAGTGGAGGGCGTGGAACAACCGCCGTCGACAGGTAGCCGAGAGGTTGCGTCCGCTGCTTACTAGCGTCCAGGCCAAGCGACGCGCCTTGGAGTCGACCGGGCCTAGTGAGACGCGCGGTAAAACCGAGGTTGCAAACACCACGCCGTTCTCACGGACAATCGAAGAGGAGACGACCGATGCGATCTCATTTCCGGCGCGCCTTTTCTCTCATCACGATCGCGCTCTTGTTGAGTCTGGTCCCGGGGCCGCGTCAGGCGGCCGCGCTCAGCACGGCCGGCGGACCGGCCGCGCCAGCGCCAAGCACACTGCTACCGATCCCACCGCCGCCGCACCAGAAACCGCAACGGCCCAACGTCTCGGGCCGCATCGACCTCCCGTTCCCGATTGAGGACGGATCCATCCGCGTGCACGTCCAGCCCGGCCGCACGATCGAGCAGCTCATCGCGAAGTGGGGCCTGCTTGGACCTGCGACGCACTGGAACACCCCGCCCTTCGATGAATACGACGTGCGCTCGGGCCTCGACCGATCGTTCAAAGTCCGTGTGCCGGTCGGCACGGAGCGGACCTGGACGACGAAGCTCGCGGCGCAGCCCGCCGACTTTGACTACGTCGGTCCGCTGTGGCGGGAGCCGGTCAAAGCCGCGTTCTACCCGAACGACCCCAAGTTCTGTTGCAGCCACCAGCAGGACAATCTGATCGCGATCGGCATGCCGGTCGCCTGGGATCGCACCGTGAGCTTCAGCGGCGTTGTGGTCGCTGTCATTGATAGCGGACTTCGCGGCAGCCACGAGGATGCCGGCTGTTGGAAGCAGACCACCGGGTACGACGCGTTCACACAGACGACGGTGGCACCCTGTGCCATGACCGACACTGGTGCGTACGGCGGGCACGGCTCGCAGGTCACGAGCATCGCGGTCGGCGACACCAACAATGGCCTTGGCGTCGCAGGCACGGGCTTCAACTCAGCCATCAAGCCGATCAAGTTCATCGCGAGCGATGGCGTGACCACGGGGCCGAGTCGGGCAGATCCCATCCGCTGGGCGCGCCTGAATGGCGCGCACGTCATCAATATGTCGTACGAATTCTCGCTCTACGACAACGATGAGCGACTCGCCATCCAAGACGCGTGGACCGTCGGAATCACTCCGGTCACGGCAGCCGGAAACGAGAACGCGAGCCCGCCTGGTTATCCGTGCGCGTGGCTGTACATCATTTGTGTCGGCGGCACGGACAACGCCGGGAACAAGTGGTCCCAATCTAACTATGGGTCGTCGTGGGTTGATGTCGCGGCTCCCGCGATCAACATCTACGGCATGGGTTCGGGATCGAACAGCAACTACATCTTCGGTTCGGGCACCTCGTACGCCGCGCCTCAGGTCGCGGGGATCATGGCGCTACTTCGTTCGATCGGTAAGACCAACAACGACCAGTGGTTGGCGCTTTGCAACACGGCGTTCGCGAACAGCTGGACACTTTGTGGCTTCGTCAACGCCGGCGCCGCGCTGAACTATTGATCGCGTCACGTTCGGGACGCAGGCGGGGCAGCTCGGCTGCCCCGCCGTGCCCAGTAGCGTCGAACGGGTCAGCGCAGCGAGATCGCTGCGAGGTCCGTGATGCGCGCATTCACACGGGACTCCGTTGACAACAGCAACCCTTCGTTCGTTGCGCTGCCGTCAAAGCGAGACGTGAAGCGCAGTTCGTCGTGTCCCGCAACGGTCGTGATGTAGAGCACCCGCGTTCCGGCCGGGTTCCATTCGGCTCGACGCGGCGTCCCAGCTAGCGTGAGCCGCTGCTGCGCACCGCTAGCGAGGTCAGCGATGCGGACCTCGTTCCCCGCACTGCCTAGCCGCGTGTATAGGAGTTGCGACGCGGTCGGGTGCCATCGGGGCTCGGTGAACGTCGTCTGCTCGCGGCTGCCGGTCTCGCGAGCGACGACGCGCGGTGCGCTGCCCACGTCGAATACTTCAAGGCGCTGCTCGCCGCCGTTCGGCGAGCTACTCGCCGCGCTCCCGAGCTGCGGAGCCGACTGACGCCAACTGATCGGGTTCGCACCGTTATTGAGTGGGTCGGGCCATGTCGAAACACGGCTCCCGCCAGGTCGCGCCGTGTATACGCCACTGGCTGTCGCGAGCAGCTGGCTGTCAGGACTCCAGAGCAGTGGACCACTGTCGGCCGTGATCTGTTGCAGGTCGCTCCCATCGGGTCGGACCATCCAGCTCGTCGGCGTTGACTCGCTGAGCCAGCGTGTGAAGGCGATCCGTGAGCCGTCCGGACTCCAGATCGGACCGTCGGCGTTGTCGTTAATGGCGCGCGCCTGACCCGTCGGAAGATCAACCAGGACGAGCCCCGCCGTGCCCGTTAGCACAAAGGAGCGTCCGTCCGGTGACAGCTGTCGGCCAACGACGGTCGCAGCAGGGATCCGCAGGCCGCCGGCCGAGCGCACCCACGCGAGCGCCAATTGCGCCGGCGTTCCCTCGAGAGGCACCTGCCAGAGCTCCGAACGCAGCTGCGTGTTACCCGGCAGGGGGACTTCCAGCACCGCATATGCGAACTCGCCGACGGGCCGACCAAGTACCCGCGTTTCGACTCCCGTGGGCAGTGAGGAAGCGGGCGTCGACGTGGCACCCGAGCTCACCGAGGGACTGGGCGTCGCAGTTGGCGAACCGGAGGCAGCGGCCCCACCGTCACGAGTGGGCTGTCGAAGGTAGAGGCCAAAGGCGAGGATGCCTACGGTCAGCACCGCGAGCAGGGCGACACCGCCGGCATTTCTTAGCAGCGCTCCCCACCAGCTTCGAGGCGACCTGACCGCGGGTTCCCACTGCCCGGCCGGCGGCAGTTCGATTCGCTCGAGCTGCGCGAACAGGTCTTCGAGCTCACGTTCACGCGACACCGTTCGCCTCCTTCCGCATGCGTTGAAGAGCCTGGCTGATGGTGGCGCCGACCGTCCCAGCGCGGATTCCCAGCAGGTCCGCCACCTCTTGATGGCGCATGCCGAGGTAGAAGTGCGCGATGACGATGGCGCGCTGTCGCTCGGACAAAAGCACGAGGAGTCTTCGGACCTCGACCCGAGCCAGCACGGTCTCGATCGTGCGGTCGTCATCCGAGCCCGTGCGCGACAGCGGACGGAACAGCGACCGCCGCCGGCTTTCCCGCCCGGCTTTCCGGAGAGCAACGCGGTACAACCAACCCTCCAGGTTGGCGTCATGGCGCGGCGGCCGCCTGAGGCCCTCGAGGAAGGCATCCTGCAGCGCGTCGAGCGCAAGCTCGCGATCAAAGAGCGTGGCGACGAGTCCGCGGTACACACGTGGAAAGGAGTCCCGGTAGAGGCGCGACCAGTGCTCCGCCGGTAGTGCGGTATTCACTATTGAGTAAGGTCTTCGGCGATCCCGTTCATTTAGTGTGCGCATCCCGCGTGCGCAACCGCCGCCCTCGCTCGTCGCTCGGACGCATGCCGGGATCACGGTAACTGACCGCGGGCCCGCCGTCGGCAGCCTGACCGAAGGCGACCCACACGGCGTTCGACCGCGTGCTTGCGCCCAGCCGAACCAGGGACGCTGCGACGTGAAAGCGAACGGTGCGCTGGCTCACGCCAAGCTCGGCCGCGATCGCCTTATCTGGTAACCCGAATGCGACCAGCGCAAGGACACGACGCTGCTGCGGCGTGAGGCGGACACCGACTTCGTTGAGCCGGTGATCGCTTGGCTCACTCGGGAGAGATCGCGCGAGCCCCGCGCGCGGAGAGTGACTTTCGTCGCGCGTGACTCTGTGTGCGCTGCCGGCGTCTTCTCCCAAGCGTCGCTTGCCACCGCTCGGTCGACCCCCCGGATAGGGCGCGACAGTCAGGCCTGCGGTGCCGTCTTGTGGGCCCGAGCGAGTCCGCCCGATGAACGAAGCGTGGGTATCCGAACGTGTCGCGATCCTTCAGTTCCTCCTGCCCATCGGCATCGTTTACCCGCCGTCACCTGGATGTTTAGCCCGCGTTTACCAAATAGATAGGTGGTCGGCCGACTAGTAGCCGCATCTGCGACAAAGCACACACGCAGGCGAGGAGCGGCATGACGAGTCACGAAGGTCAAAGAGCAAGACCGGTCACGCGGCGGCAGCATGAAGTGCTTCGGCTGGTCGCTGAGGGCCTCTCGAATGAGGAGATCGCGTTTCGGCTGCAAATCACAGCCTCCGGTGTGAAGAAGCACTTGGAAGCACTGACGCGCCGATACAACGTGACTGGCCGGACGGCGTTAGTGCGCGCGGCGATTGAGGCAGGCGACCTGGCGATAACGATTCGAACCAATGACGGAAAGGTCGGAGACACCTAGACCCGACGCGCTCTGGATTCGGTCTCCATGACACTCGAGGTTGCGAGGGCTGAGCGCCGGGCAATGCAGGCTCGGTGGGATTCACGTCACTCGACAAATGTGACGCAGGTCATGCGGCTGATCCCTCGCCGACGGTATGACCACTGGCTATGGAATTAATTACCGGACTTAGTGATGACGGCTCGCAGCCAGATCGGCCCGCCACCCTATCGGCCTTCGTGACACGGGAAGTACTCCGCAGGGTCGACGAAGACGTGTTCCATCGGTTGTTCTTTGATCGTTCCGGCGAAGAACGCTGATTAGCCGGAATTGCTCACTAAGTCGACAAAGCTCGACCTGACTTCTGTCTCTCGAATGAACCTGTCATTCGCTCGTCAGACCGAAGTCATCTCGCAGCTCGCCGGGTTTCGCTTTCTGACCCAGCCGCAGATCGACGAGTTCCTCTTCGCCGGGTCCTCGCTGACGGCACTCTCGCGACAGGTCATCGTTCGGCGGCTCCTGGTACGCCTCAAAAGGCAGGGCCTCGTCCAGATGACCCCGCGCGTCGTGGCTTCCGCCGGCGGCACCGCCCGCCTCGTGTACTTCCTCAGCGCCGCCGGCTACAACCGCGCCCGTGACGGGAACTCCGCGCTGCGGGCGGGCCGTCCGGGGATCCGCAGTAGCACCCTCATGGAGCACGGGCTGGCCTGCGCCGACGTCGCGCTCGCCTTCCGGCGCCTGGCGCGGTCGCGTCCTGGCCACGAGATCCTCGAATGGGAATGCGACTGGCAGGCCGCGGAGCGCCTGGGCTCGTCCGTCGTGGTCCCTGACGCGCATCTGTCCTATGCCACCGCAACCGACACGCTGGAAGCCTTCTTCGAGATCGATCGCGCGACGGAAGGCTCGAAGGTCTTCAAGCGCAAGGTCCGGCGCTATCTCGAACTCTACTGGTCCGGCGACTGGCGCCGGCACCTCAAGGAGTGGCCCATCATCTTCACCGTCACACCGAGCTCCACGCGCGCGAGGCTTCTTAAGCGCGTCACCGAGACCGTCCTCGACGCCCAAGGCGAGGGTGCGCGGATCTACCGCATGACCAAGTTCCGCTTCGCTACGCTCGACGACGTCATCGCGCCAGAAGGACCGTTCGCAGAGATTTGGCACCGCGCCGGCGAGAGCGGGCTGCATGCGGGCTCCGGTCGGGTCGACTCCGTGACCAGACGCCTCGCGCCAGCCGTGCGCAGCCGCGCCGGTAGACTCGGCAGCGGCCTGCTGCCCGCCGGGAAGGATGAGCATGACCGGCGTACGCACCTTAACAACACAGACATCGCGAGCAACTGGCACGCCCAGACCCACGAGGTGGGCCGAGATGCGTGACAGTCACGCACCTCTGGTCGAAACCATGGAGAGCTTTCTCGTGCACCGTCACGACCTCTCGCCAGCCACAGCGGCCAACTACCGCATCGCGATCGCAGCGTTCGCGAGCTGGTGCGAGCGGGTCCTCGGCCGTCCGGCCGAGATCGGCGACGTCGAGCCGGGCACCGTGGAGCAGTACCTGAGCGAACGCAAGAAGACCATCTCCGCACAGACCGCGCGCTCGGCCTGGGTCGCCCTCAGATCGGTGGCGCGGTTCCTCGCCGAGCAGCGGATCCATCACGACCAGGGTCAATCGATGCTCCGGCTCGTCCGAATGCCAAAGGTGAAGGACGAGAGCCGCCGCGCGCTCACCGACGACGAGATGTGGCATCTCATCGAACGCTCCGCCGAGAGCGAGAGCGGCAAACGCGACAGCGCCATCGTCTGGACGCTTCTCGGCTGCGGTCTCCGCAGGGAGGAGCTCGCCGGACTTCGCCTCGGCGACGTCGATCTCAGCGAGCGGCGTCTGCACATCAGAGCCGCGACGACCAAATCGGTCCACCCACGCGACGTCAACCTCCCCATCGAGAGCCTCAAAGCGCTCGACTCATATGTCGCAGACCACCGCAAAGGCGGCGACGACGCGCACGAACCGCTGTTCACCGACCGCCGCGGCAACGGCCTCACCGGCAATGCGGTCCGCAAGCTCTTCGAGCGCCTCGAGGCGCGCACCGGCATCCGCGGACTCTGCGCTCACATGCTGCGGCACACGTGGGCGACGAACTTCCATCGCTCCCGGTCGGGCACGCGCTTCGATCTCATGGTCGAAGGCGGCTGGACCACCGGACGGATGGTGGAGCGATACACCAAGGCGCGGCCGTTCGAGGAACGTCGCAAGGCGCCCTCACCGTTCACCGCGTCGCGCGACGCGCGAAAAGAGAAGAGGCCGTCAGAGAAGCGGCCCTCACAGAAGAGAAGCGCCCTGGACGAAAAGCGCATCGCGTAGAGAGCTAACAACGACGCGGGTCAGTAGCCCGGAGGGGATTCGAACCCCTGACCTCTTCCTTGAAAGGGAGCGGGCCTAGATAAGCGGCCCACGCGACGAAATACGAATGATTGACGCGCCGGACCGACCAACATCGCGCGTCTGGGAAGCGGCCCTCGCGGACCTCGCGCAAAGGGAAGCGGCCATCGGATTCCGTCGCGATGAGAGCGCTCGATCAGCGGCCACGTACCTGCTCGAGGTCGAGAGGGATAAGAGATAAGGACACCTGAAACGCGCCACGGTACTGCCTGCGACCGATCGTAAACGCACACGCATCGTCGAAGTGGGCACATATCTGCGGCCAAGCCCGACAGCGCGCGGTCCCGCGTTGTCGTACCCAGTGCCGCGGCGCAACCTTACGGATGGCCGGCGCGTGAGGCAGCAGCTCAGCCGAAACGCTCGGGCCCCGCCTCAGTAACAGATAAAGTCCGCGGGTTGGACGAAGCGTTGCATTGCAAGTGGCAGCCCATATGCGACAAACACGGTAGCGACAGCTAAAACAAGGGCAACTCGGCGCATTCGCGACGCACGTGGAAGTCGCAGCGCGCCAGCGAGCGCCAACAAGGAAACGAGCGGCCATCCCTGAGCGAAAAGGGCCGCGGCACCCGCGGAGCCAACGACTGCGGCAGTTCTATGTCGGTCGTCGTCTGACATAGCTGCCCATGCGAGCACGATGAATAGGATGAGAGTGATGACGATACCGGTCAGAACATCTGCGCGCAGTTGAAATCGCGGCCAACAATCTACTGTTACCAAGCGGAATGCGCCGACTAACAGAAGTGCTGCGACAAAGGCCGTAATCGCTCGCCCGACCCATGCGGGTCGGGCAAAGCGATTCGAGGGCATCGGATGCGCTGAGCTGCTCATATGTAGTACGTCAACCTGGCGATCACTCTGCACGTTCTGCACACGTTTCCAACGTGCGAGTACTCGCTGTAACAGTTTCCGTTGTAGTAGCCATACGCCCAGATGGTCTTGTAGTGGTCGTACGATCCCCACCAGTAATAGTCAGCCGACGCATCCGCCTCGATAGTTGAAGCCGGTCCCGAAGCATAGGCGTATTCACTGAAGTTTGACGAGCTATACGGGCTACCTCCGGCGGTGTACGCCGATCCAAAGTGATTGTTAAGAACCGCGGTCGACCCGTCGTAGTAGAACTCGATTGATTCCCTAAGCCTGGTCATGTCTGCGAGCCCGAGATCGTCCCACATGATGTTATCTGTGCGACATCCCCGGAGTGAGCTCGCCATGACCGCAGCGTTTCGCGGCCCGCCCGTCGGTGTGGCTGATGACTTTGTCTCACTAATGTGAATCTGACAGCGACTATCGACCCAAGCGACCACTTCATGAACGCGAATAAGCCGACTCACTTCGAGAGAACCGTGGAGTGAGACGAAACACCCTGAACTTGATGCGGCATGCGCTGCATCGACCAAAACCGATGACAGCAGTAGCACGATTGCGACGGACATGACGGTCAAGCTACGCACTACGCCGGCCATGTGTTCACCTCAGTCGAGAAGATTTGGGAGTGCTGCGGCACGTCGTGCTAAACAGACTCGCGTCGATAGGTCTCTAAGACTTTCGTCCGCCCGTCGAGATAGGGCGGCGTGCCCCGCGGTGCCGTTGGATCGTCGAGCAGCCCGCGTCCCACGCGTATCCCTTGGTCATGGTCCGTTGCCGGTCGCGCGGTGCTAAGCCAAGGAGGCGCATTGCTGTTCAGTTGAATACACTCACTCCACAATTGGGTCAACACACAATTCTGTAAAATTGCGCTCTCTCGTCTACCTACCCGGCCAGCAAGCGTCGCGACGCCCACGAACGAACGCCTCCGACAATTGCGCGTCCAACGAGCTCATTGCTTGACCTGCAGCGAAACGCGCCATCCCATGCCTCGAAGCGCGTGCGCGAGCTCGTCGTCTCTCGCCGGCCACTGCGCATCCGCGATGCCCGACAGAAGCGGCCGGTACGGCCCGCGCCGCGATTGGCGAAGAGCGACCCGGAAGAGCCAGCCGGCGAGGTTTTCGTCGTGTGCCGGCGGCCGGCTCCAGCCCTGCGAGAAATGCCTCGTGTAGAGCGTGACGGGCCGCGTCGCGATCCCGCAGACTGGCGAGCAGCGCCCGAAAGACGCGCGGCGCCTCTTCCCTGTAAACGCGCTCCCAGCGCTCCGCGGTTGGCGTGCGGGCCTTGATCCAACACCCAGTTAATGCAGCAAGTACCTGGAAATGTTTAGCGCTGGCAAGGTTCGCTCCCAGACACTACGGGAGGCTCACCGAGCGTTTCCGTGGTCCTGAGCTCGGGCCCGGCGACTTCGGACGACAGCCGCACTTGGTCACATTCTCAATGTGAAGTGCGCCACGGTGGCCGATGGGGTCGTTCCGGTACACCGCGAGGGTGCCGCCGACATTCCTCGTTAGCATCTTCGCCGCTGGGCTATTGGTATCGCCGTTGGGTGGGCGTTGGTCTCGGCCAACTGTCCGACCTCGACTTTCGTCCGATTCCTACGAGGTGCGACGCGTCCCTGGGGTGCTGAGTTTCTCGTTCGAGAGATCCTTCGTCGTCTCGTGTGAGAAAAGCCACTGATCACCGCCGGCCGGCGCGAGGCCGATGTCGTTCGGCTCCTCGCGCTCCACCGTTTCCTCACCCACCCTCAGATCGAGGAGTTCCTCTTCGCGGAGTCGACGCTCACGCCACGCTCCCGCCAAGTCGTCACGTGGCGGCTCTTGGGACGGCTCCAGCGCCAGGGCCTCGTGGCCGCCACGCCGCGCCAGAGTGGCGGTGCCGTCGCCGGCTCCACGCTCCCCGGTTACTTCCTCACGACGCCAGGGCTGCGGCTCGCGACGACGTTCTACCCGGACATTCCTTCGCGGCGGCCGGCGCGGCGTGCGCCGTTCCTCTTCGCCCACAGCGTGATGGCCGCCGACGTCGAGCTCGCTTTCCGTCGGGCCACGCGCGGGAATCCCGGGCACGAGCTGGAGCTGTGGGAGTGCGACTGGCAGACCGCAATCAAGCTCGGGAGCAAAAAGCTGCTCCCCGACGCGCGCTTGGTCTATCGCCTGGGCAGGGCGCTGATCGATGCGTTCGTCGAAGTCGATCTGGGAACCGAGGGAACGCGCTTCTTCGCCGGCAAGATCGACCGCTACATCTCGGCCCGCTACGACGGCGATTGGCGCGCCCAGCTGCCGCGCTGGCCGATGACCCTCACTATCACACCCACCGCGGCGCGCGCCGCGGCGCTCTGGGATGCGACGACGGTGCGACTTAAGGAGCACCCGTGGTCCTCGGGCGGGTTGGTGTTCAAGTTCTGTGCGATCGACGCGCTTCTGGGCGAATCCGGAGTCCTCGGCGCTCGCTGGCGCGTCGCCGGGAACAAGGAGTCGTCGCTGTTCGCAAGTCCAGAGCAGCTTGCGGCGGCGAGTCCAGAGCAGCTCGCGGCGGCGCCGGGTGCGTAGCGCGACTTTGTTGAGACGCGTTCGCGCAGTCACGCTTGTGACCGCGAGTAGTGTTCTCCGCGGTCGGTCCGGCGCGGGGAGAAGAACAGATGAAATCCCGCGCAGCAGTGCTCAGGTGGTCGGCCTTGCGTGACAAGAAGGCCGACCTCAAGGAGGTCACAGAGAGCTTCTTGGTCCACCGCCACGACCTATCTCAGGCAACGCAAACCAATTACCGGCTGCAGTTCCGGCTTTATGACGGCTGGGTCGCGGCACAGCTCGGCCGGCCCACGCGCGTCGAAGACGTTGAACCGGGCACGGTCAACGCGTATCTCGAACACCGACGAACGATGGTCTCCACACAGTCCGCGCACGCCGCGTGGAAGGCGCTGCGCTCGCTCGCGACGTTCCTCGCCGAGCGCAGGATCCTCGCGGACCGCGGCGGAAGCGTCCTGCAGCACATCCGCGCACCACGCATCAAGGACGAGGCGCGTCGCGCACTCACCGACGACGAGCTGCTTCGGCTCCTCACGCACGCCGGACAAGGCGAGACGGGTCAACGCGACCGCGCCATCGTCATGACGCTGCTCGTGTGCGGCATCCGCCGGGGCGAGCTCTGCGGTCTTCGGCTCGGCGACGTCGACCTGCGCGAGCGCTGTCTCCACGTCCGCGCCGCGACGAGCAAGTCCGGCGAAGCCCGCGACGTCACGCTCCACCTCGAGGCCGCGAAGGAGCTCGACAGGTACATCAACGACATCCGCGAGGGCGACACCGTTCCGGACGCGCCGCTCTTCACCGATCGCTCCGGTCACGCGCTCACCGGCAACGCGGTCCGCAAGCTCTTCGATCGGCTCAAGGTGAGCACCGGCATCGACGATCTCTGCGCGCACATGCTCCGCCACACCTGGGCGACGAACTACCACCGCTCGGCGAGCGGCAGCCGCTTCGACCTGCAGGCCGAAGGCGGATGGCGCACCGGACGGATGGTCGAGCGATACACCAAGAGCCGGCCGTTCGAAGAGCGACGACGCGGACCGTCGCCGCTCACCGCGTTCCGCGAAGCGACGAAAGGAAAGCGGCCTACGGGGAAGCGGCCGCCACAACAGGGAAGGGGCCTGACCGAAATACGCACGGCGTAAGAACTGAATAACGACGCGGGTCAGTAGCCCGGAGGGGATTCGAACCCCTGACCTCTTCCTTGAAAGGGAAGCGCCCTGGACCACTAGGCGACCGGGCCGCGCACTCCCAAGGATACGGGCGCGGCACGCATGACGCGGCCCTTTCCCGCGCGTTTGGCCGCGTACATCGCTTCATCCGCTTCGTGGATGAGCTCGTCCACGCCAGTGGCGCTGTCGGTCCGCACGGCTACACCGATCGAGGCGCTCACGTTCACCGACTGACCGCCCAGGTCGAACGGTTCGGCGAGAAGACCCATTGCGCGCTCGGCCAGACGGGCGACGAGGTCGCCGAGAACTCCCGGGTCCGTCGCTTCGGCCAGGTCAGACGACAAACTGAAGAGGCGGCTGAACTCGCGACTCGATGCCCTGAGCCTCTCCGTCGATTGATAGAGAAGGAAGAGCACCAATCCTGAGACGACGACCGAACCCCAGAGCCGGGCCAATCCCGCATCACTGCTCGAGGGCACCGGATCGGGGAGCAGGCTTGCCGCAGCCGTGGCGATGCTGGCGACCCACGCGATGATCATGAGTCGGCGAAGCGACTTGACCTCGAGATACGGCACCGCCGCGATGATCGGGATGAGGAGGCCCGTTGCGGCGAGGAGGGCACCGGCCGGCGAGATGAGCGACGTCGCGAAGATCAGCCCTGCGCTCGCGAGTGCCATCACCGTTACGGCCGACTCGACGCTCCCGTTCACGAGGATCCGCCGAGGCCACGCCTGCAGCAGGGCAGCGAATACGCCGAGAGCGATCACGATCGCCCACGATCTCCAGAGCTGATTGGAGACCGCTTGCGTGGCGCAAAGAAGCCCGACACGACCGCGATGCCAGTCAACAGGTCAAGGAATCGCCGCACCTGGTTGCGCTGGGTCGCCTCATCCGGGGTGAGCGGGGCTCGCTTCACGTAGGAGCGATGGTAGGAGGCGTGTCGATGGAGGAGGACCAGTGATGAGGTCGTGCATGCGCGAGGCGAGTGCCGCACTGACGCTATCGCGCCCGGCCACGAGCGGCGCATCGAACGCAGTGCGGGCGCACACGTATCGGAAACGCGGGTCGATCATCTGAAGAAGCGTCGCGACCCGCTGACGATCGCGCGGCGTTCGTCTGATGCGGGTCAGCGGGTGAGCGAAGGCCCGCGCCGACAGGACGCCAGCCACCGCGGCGGGCAAGATCTGCGCCTCGGGCGCAAGGCGCGCGATCAGCGCCACGCTGTCGGACCACGGCAAGAGCGCGCCGTCGCGGCCAAGCACCGCCGGGTCGGGCTCGAGACGTCCCGCGGGGAACAGCAGCACGACGCGCCCCTGGCGTAGATCTCGAGCCACGGCTCGTATCCAGCTGAGCTGCGATCTGCCGGTGGCGCCGAGGAAGATGAGCCGAGGTCCAAGTCCGCGCATCGCGCGGAGGAACGGATAGTCCGCCGCGACGATGCGGACATCCGGACGATCGAGAGCCGCGATGAGCGCGACCGCGTCAGTGAGTCCGGGATGGTTCGCGACCACGAGGATCGGACCGCAGCGGGGAACTCGATCGAGGCCGGCGACCTCGAGGTCGGCGGAGAAGTGGTCCAGGCTCCAGCGCGCCGCATAGGGAAGCGCGCGCGTCGCGAAGACTTCGTCACATGCGGCGAACTCGCGCGCGATGCGCCGCGCCGCAGGACGGAGAAGCGTTCGCACGGCGGATCCACCGGGACGGCCTCGCTCCCAGCCGAGTGCCTCGGCGCCTTCGCGCGCGAGGATCTCGGTTAGCAGGTCGACCTGATTCACAGGACCCCAAGCACGCGACGCGCGATGTGTCGGAGCGAGGGCTTCGCCGACGCGGTCGACTTGGGCGCGCCGCGCTCGAGCGTGCGGATCGCGGTCCGTGTGTCGAGATCGTCGTCAAGCGCCGCGAGCACTTCGCGCGTCACCCGGTCGCGACCAACGGGCCCGACCGGACCGCGGCCGAGCGCGTCGGCCAGCGCCGCGGCTCGCTCACCCGCGCGGACCAGCTTCTCCTCATCGTGGTCGAACGGGCGGCGGTAGTGGCTATCGAGGAGATATAGCCGCAGCGCCTGGCGGGTCGTCGTTTCGAGCGCGGTCCGCACGAAGATCATGTTCCCGAGCGACTTCGACATCTTCTTGGCCTCGAGCCGCACCGGACCGCTATGCATCCACCAGCCGACGAAGGGCCGCTGTCCGGTCGTGCATTCCGACTGCGCGATCTCGTTCTCGTGATGCGGGTAGACGAGGTCGGCGCCGCCGCCGTGGATATCGATGCGCGCACCGAGATGGCGCAGCGACATCGCCGAACACTCGATGTGCCAGCCGGGGCGACCTCGGCCGTGTTTGCTCGGCCACAGCGGACCGCTGGCAACGTTGCGCCAGAGCGCGAAGTCGATCGGATGGCGGCGCTGCGGATCGTCGAGCGCCGCGTCGTCCTGGGCGGCGAGGATGCGTCGCATCCGAGCGACCGATAGGCGCGAGAGCTCCCCGTAGTGGCGGGCGCGGGAGGTGTCGAAGTAGACGCCGCTCTTGATCTCGTACGCGCAGCCGTTCTCGAGGAGCACGTCGATCATGCCGCGCATCGCCGGGATCTCGCGCGTGGCGTGCGGCATCGCGTCCGGCTTCCGCCAGCCGAGTCGGCGCATATCCGCCAGGAACGCCCGCTCCTCACGCCGGCCGAGATCCCGCCAGCTCGCGCCGTCGCGCGCGGCGCGCTGGAGGATCGACTCGTCGATATCGGTCACGTTCTGCGCGTAGCGCACCGCCTTGCCGCCGGCCTCGAAGTGGCGCACGAGGACATCGAACGCGAGGAACGTCCGTGCATGGCCGAGATGCGTCGTGTCATACGGCGTGACGCCGCAGACGTACACGGTGATGGGGCTTGAGAGCGGACGGAATGGGACGACCGCGCGGCGGCGCGTGTCGTACAGACGAAGCACTGACGTCTGACGATATCCTCGCGACGCATGCCGCGCTCCTTCATGCCGGACATCGACGCGACGCTCGCCACGATCGAACGGGTCGCGTCAGCACCGACAGCGCCGTATCACGAGTTCCGCGCGCTGCGCGCGATCCGTGCCGAGCTCGAGCGGAGCGCGCTGACTGTGAATGAGGACGCGTACGGTCAGGTATCGGCGCGCTCGACCCGTAGGAACGCGAAGCGCGCCCTGGCGCTCGTCGCGCATGCCGACCACCCGGCCTTCGAGATAACTGAGGCGCGCGGCCGCGAAGGACGCGCGCGCATCCTCGGTGGCCTGTATCCAGAGTTCTTCGCAGGAACGGTCCAGGTGCTCGTGTACGACGACGCCGAGGGCCCGCCGTTCGCCGCGACGCTCGACGGCTATGTCTCGGCTCCAGACGCTCTCCACAACTCTCCCGGGCACTGCCGGATCCGCGCGGAAGGCGAGCTGCGCGCCGGCCAGTGGGCGGTCATGGATCTCGTGCCGTTCGCGGTGAACGGCGACGAGCTCCACCTGCGCGCCGCGGACGACCTGGCCCTCTGCGCGGTCGTCATCTTGGTGCTCGCGGCGCTGCGCGACGATCCTCGCCCGCATGACGTGCACGCCGTTTTCACGCGGGCCGAGGAGACCGGCCTGTTCGGCGCGCGGCTCGTCGCGGAGGACGGGCTGCTTCCGCGCGACGCGATCGTCGTGTCCCTCGAGGCGAGCCGCGCGCTGGCGCACGCCGCGCCGGGTCGTGGTGTCGTCGTCCGTGCCGGCGACGTCTACAACACGTTCGACAACGACGCGGAGCGCTTCCTGCGCGTCGCGCGCGAGGAGCTCACGGCCGCCGGAGTCGCGACCCAGCGCGCGCTGCTCACCGGGGGCACCTGCGAGTCATCGGCGTTCGTGAGACTGGGCTGGAGCTCGACCGCCATCGCGGTGCCGAATGTGAACTACCACAACCAGGGCGAGCATTCGAACGCGTTCACGCCGGAGATCGTCCGCCTGTCGGACCTCCGGAGCGCCGTCGCGTTGTTGGTCGAGGCCGCGGCCGCGGCCGGCATCGACGCGGATGAGTCGTGGTGGCCCGATGTGAGGATCGTTCCGCGCCAGATCCGCGATCTTCTGCGCGTCCGCCGCTGACGCCGCTACCGAATTTCACACGCGGTCTGCCCACGAGACTGGCCTCTTGACGCACTCCCCATGAGTGGGTGTAGAACAATGGTGTTCCGCGGAACGGAGCAGACAAGACCCAGCACCAACGTCGCTGGAGGTGTCATGGTCCGGCTGCACAAACTGTTCGGAGTCCTTCAGGTCGATCGATGACGCCCCCGGCGGAAGGGGGCCACACCGAACGAGCGTTGCCGAGCGGTTTTTGATTCGGAACAAGAGGACCACGCTTCTGTGTGGTCTCCCGCATCTAGCCCGGAAGTGAGGGCGGTAGCTCGGTAGCGCGAAGGGCACGCAACGCGAACAGAAGACGGCCCCCGGACGCGGGGGTCGTCTTTTTTGTGAACCGCGCTGCACTCGGCGGACGCACTGCGCCGCCTCCCCGTAGGCTCGGGGCGGATGGAGAGCACGGGGGAGCTCGCTTGGTTCCGCTCCGAGATCCTGCGCTCTCTGCTCCATCCGTTCGATTTCGCGCGATCACTCGCGCGGGAGCACTACGGTCTGGCCGGGGTGCTCGTGGCGATCCTCGCGGGGTTCGCCCTTTCGATCGCCATCGACGCGATGATCCTGACCTCGAAGAGCTTCTCACCCTTCGCGTTCGTGCCGCAGGTGCTCGTCGACTCGGTCTTCCTCGGGATCCGGCTCGCGGTCACCGTCGCGATCGTGGCGACGGTCGGGTACTACGCCGCGCGGCTGCTCCGGAGGCGGGACCTGACGCTCGACCAGGCGTACACCGCCTTCAGCTTCGCGCTCGCGCCGCTGCTGCTCGCCCCGATCGCCGCGGTGCTCGTGGTGCTCGCGCCGGATCTGCTTCCCGTCGCAGGGGCCATCACCGTCCTCGCGATCGTCCGCGCCGTCGTGGGTCTCGGGATCAACCTCCGCGCCCTGCTGCCGCCGGCGTTCGCCGTGGTCCCGTTCGTGGTCATGCTCTTGACGAGCGCGCTCGTCATGGGAGACCAGATCTCGCGCATCCGATTCGCGGGGTACGCGATCGCGCCGCAGCTCGTCGACGACCTCAAAGCGACGCCTATGACGGGCACCACGTTCGAAGCGACCGACTTCACGATCGTCCTTCCGGCCGGCTGGAGGAACGTGACGACCGGCGCTCAGGGCGAGGCTGCACGCTACGAATCCGACGTCGCCGAGCTGCGCGTGGCCCGCGCCGGTGGCGTCCCGCTCGCGACGGCCGACTCATACGCGGACTCGGCCTCCATCTCGGAGCGCCAGGGCCTCGAGAACGGTTTTCGCGAGCGGACCGTCGTGCGGGTCAACGGCGTCATCGCCGTCGATGACCAGTACGGCGGCACATACCAGGGACGCCGTGTCGTCTACCGGCAATTCACCGCCGTGCCCCGCACACAGGGGCTGGCGCTGATCTTCCACTTCGTCGAGCCGGCCAACGAGCGGGCCTCGCTCGCCGAGGCCGCGTCCATCGCGGCGACATGGCGCATACGCGAGTCGCGTTAACGCGAAGCCCTTAGGGGATCAGCGTCACCGTGCGAATGAACTCGTCCGCACCGATCCGGAATCCCGCGACTTCGGGCGTCGACGTACGAACTGACACCAGGACGTAGACCGCGTCCGGGTAGTGCGCTTCGGCGCGATCGGTCGGCGAGGGATACGGCTGGCTCACGGGATGGCTGTGATAGATCCCCAGCAGCTCCTCGCCCGCGGCATCGATCGAACGGAACGCCCTCAGCTGCTCGAGCGGGTCGATGACATAGCGCGTCGTCGGGGTCGGATGCACGTTCGTGCAGCGGATCACGCGTGTCACCGCGCCCGCGCGCCCCGCGAGGAGTCCGCAGACCTCACGCGGCGCTTCCGCGCGGGCGTGCGCGGTGATCTCGTCCTGCAGCGCCTGCCGGAAGCGAAGCGATTCGGCTATCGGGCGCCGCCGGCCATCGCGGGGATGACCATGACCTCGCTGCCGTCGGGGACGGCCGCGCCCGTGCCGCCTTTGCTGCGCGCGTCGTCGTCGCCGATGTACACGTTCACGTACGTGCGGATCGCGCCGGTGTCGTCGAGCACGCGCGATCGGAAGCCAGGGTGGCGACGATCGATGTCGGAGATGACATCGGCAAGCGTGCCAGCACGCGCTTCCAGCTTGGTCTGTCCACCGGTCGTGTCGCGGAGGGCGCCCGGTAGACGCACGGTCACGCTCAAGGTGTCACTCCCACAGGGGCGTACTCAGGTAGCGCTCTCCCCCATCTGCGATCAACACGACGATACGGCCGGGTTGTTCCCGCGCTATCCCGACTGCTGCGGCAACGGCGGCACCGCCGGATGCGCCGCTGAAGATGCCCTCCTCGCGCGCGAGGCGCCTTGTCATGGCGATAGCCTCGTCGGTCCCCATCACGCCGTGCTCGTCCGCGGCATGTTCGTCCCAGATCGCCGGACGCAGTGCGGTCGGCATGTGCTTCCAGCCTTCGATCCCATGGAGCGCGCTGTCCGGCTGCACCGCCACGATGCGAACCCCCCGCGGCCGCAGCGACGCGGAGACGCCGACGATCGTGCCGGATGTGCCGACCCCGGCGACGAAGTGCGTGACGCGGCCATCCGTCTGCGACCAGATCTCTGGTCCGGTCGTGAGCTCGTGCGAGCGCGGGTTGGCCGGATTCGCGTACTGGTCCACGTACACGTGGCCGCTCGTCGTGGCCAGGCGCCGGGCCTCACGGATCGCGCCGTCCGTCCCCTCGAGCGGATCGGTGAGGACCAGCTCCGCGCCGAACGCGCGTATGACCCGTTTTCGCTCGAGCGACACCTTGTCCGGCATGACCAGACGCGCTCGATGCCCGCGGACCGCGCAGACCATCGCCAGCGCGATCCCGGTGTTGCCGCTGGTCGCATCGAGGATGACCGCACCCTCGCGGAGGCCCTCTTCCTCGGCGGCGATGACCATCCACAGTCCGGCTCGGTCCTTCACGCTGCCACCGGGATTGGCCGACTCGATCTTCGCCCAGAGCTCGCCACGGAGACCTGCGCCGATCCGGCGGAGCGGGACGAGCGGTGTATCGCCGATGCGCTCGAGGATCGTGCCACGCACACGCTCGCGCACGAGAGCGGCGGTGAGGGTCATGTGAGGAAGGCTAGAGGCAGACGCTGGCGCTATGTGCGAACGGTCTCCAGCGCGCGACGCGCAAGTCGCAGCGCCTCTTCGCTGTCGCCGGTCGATTCAGCGGCATGCGACCAACGATCGAAGATCACGCGCAGCAGATGCGGCGCGCGCTCTTCCGCCAGAAGTCGCGCTTCCTGGAATGATTTGCGCGCTGCGGCCGCGTTCGCGTTCATACGCAGCTCGCCGAGAAGGACAAGGAGCCGGACCTGCGCGTCCGGTTGGTCGACGCGCTTCGCGAACTTGAGCGCCTCCTGCGCCATGTCGAGCGCCTGCTTCGGGTCGGTCTTTGCTGTGACCTCGGCCTCTGAGGCTTTGATCGACGCCGTCGTGCCGTCGCGCTGCGTCTCGACCGCGAGTACCGCGGCGCGAGTAAGGCACTCGCGGGCTCGCTCACGGTTTCCATACTCGGCGTAGAGCAACGCCGCGTTGTCGAGTGTGCAGGCGACTTGATCGAAGAGCTCGAGCTCTTCGAAGATCTGGAGGCTCTTCTGGTTGTACACGATCGCCGCTTCGAGGTCGCCTTCGTTCTGGTATGTCTTCGCCATCCCTGAGTAGAGAGCGCCGAGCGACGGGCGATCGCGGAACTCCTCGGCCAGAACGATCGCGCGCTCGTATGCCGCGAGGGCTTGCTTGGGCTGCCGCAGATTCGTCAGGACCAGCGCGAGGTCGACTAGGCGACGGAAATGGAATGCCGGGTCGTTGAGTACGCCGCTGTCGCACGCCGCGACGATGTCTCGAAGAAGTCGCAGCGCCTCCTCGTACGCATACGTCCGCGAATACGCGCTGGCGAGCACCGCGCTGACGCGAACCTGCTCTTCTGCGTCATCAAGGAGCTCGGCCATCCGCTGCGCGCGTTCGATCAACGGAAACGCCTGCTTTGGCTGTCCGGTGGCGTTGTACGCGACCGCGAGGTAGCGGAGGCGCAGCAATTGGTCAGGGGCGGTGAGACCCTCTTCGAGCGCCTCCAGTATCGGTATCGCGTCACGCTCTTTGTGTTGCTCGATGTAGCGACGTGCCTCGTAGAGCTCGAACTGGGGGGTCGCCGGCGCCGCAATGCCTCCCAGCAGATCGGACGGTTTGACACCCAGAACGCCGGCGATGTGCTCGAGCGCCTTCATGGAGGCACGCGTCCGGCCGGACTCCAGCATCGAGATGTAGGCCTTGGTGTAGTTGGGCTCGGCGACTTGCGCCTGCGTCAGTCCCCTGGCCGTTCGCAGCGAACGAATGCGCGCGCCGACGTCGGCGACCATCGGGGAGCGGATGGCTGGCATCGCGAGCGCACTTTACGGCGCGACAAGCGTCTGGTCAATTTGGTCTTTACTCACGAATCTCGGACCGAGACCGGGGCGTTGCCGGTCGGGGTCCACGGGCCCAGGTGCCCCAGCGGGGTCTCGGTCGGCCCTTGAAGCCATAAGCGACTACGGGTGCCAGCAGTCTCCGCCGCCTGCATTGGGGTCACACGCGAGGGCGGTCGACGCGAGCGGCCCGCTCATCGAGATCGCGAAGGCGCTGAGTATCGCGAGGATCTGCACGAAACGACGTAGCGACATCAGTGGGTCCTCCCGACCCCACCGGCGAATTTGTCGCTGGGCCCGTCACCGGGACTATCGCTGCGTTGGCAGCGGAAGTAAAGGAGGGTTTGTCCGAAATCGAATCGTCCTTCAGCGCGCGACTTAGTCGGCCGGAGACGCGACCACCGTCGGCTCGGCTCGAGTGCCGCCGCCTGCGACGGCATTCAACGCCACAGAAACGACGACCAAGGCCGCCCCGGCGACCATCCGCCAGGTGATGTTCTCGCCGAGCGCTAAAGCGCCGATCAGGAGCGCCTGCGCCGGGATGACGACCTGGGCCAGGGTCATCGTCGTGGGGCGTAGCCGGCGGGTGAGCCACATCTGCAGCACCAGCCCGACGCATGAGCCGAAGACCACGAGGTAGCCGAACGCGAGCGCGGCGCCCACGTTCCAGTTGGCGACCGTGCCGGCCTGCGCAGCAGCGAACGGCAACAGGAAGAGCGATCCGGCGCACGTCCCGATCGCGACGAGCGGCAGCGGCGAGCCCTGTCGCAGCTCACGAGCCTGCAGGATCGTACCGACCGCCCAGGTGATCGGCATCAACGCGAGCAGCACGCTGGCAACGAGAGCCTCTGGTCGCCCGTTCGTATCCGGCGCGCCAACGAGCACCGCGATGCCGATGAGCCCGAGGATGAGACCGACGACCTTCATCGCGGAGAGCCGGTCGCCACGCACGAGGAAGTGCGCGAGGATCGCCGTCCAGATCGGGGATGACGCGCCGAAGACCGAGACGAGTCCGCTGGGCACGTACTGCTCCGACCAGAAGATGATCGCCCAGCTCGATCCGGTGTTGAAGATGCCGACGACGATCGACGAGACGATGACGCGGCGCTCACGTGGGAACGGATGCCCCATCGCGAGCGATAGCCCGACGAGGACGATCGACACAGCGACGGCGCGCTCGAACGCGAAGACGAATGGCGGGACAGCTTCGACCCCGACCTTGATCGCGGCCCAGGTCGAGCCCCAGAGCGCGATGAGCACGACATAGCCGAGGCTGACGGCGAATGGGGGCATGGCGTCGATGATGGGCCATATGCTCGAACGGTGATCCGCGCGATCGTGCTCGCGCTCACTTGCGCGCTTGTGATGTCGGCGTGCGGCGAGGATCACCTCTTTGGCACCGAGCTCGAGAAGAACACGGCACCAGATTTCACGCTGACCGACGGCGTCAGCGGCAAGGGCCTCACGCTGTCGTCACTGCGGAGGAATACGGTCGCGCTCGCGTTCCTCTATACACGCTGCCCCGACGTGTGTCCGCTCACTGCGGGTCAGTTCCGCGCGGCGCAGCGGTCGCTCGGCGACGACATGTCGAAGGTCGAGTTCGTCGCCGTCTCGGTCGACGCCGAGGGCGACACGCCGGCCGCGGTCCGCGAGTTCTCGACCCTGCACGACCTCAGCGAGCGGTGGCACTACCTCATCGGAACGCGGGCGCAGCTCGAGGCCGTCTGGGCTCTGTATGGCATCGGCTCGTTCGCGTCATCCGGTGCGCGCGCGGTGGACCACAACGACGCGATCTATCTCATCGACCGGCGCGGACGGGAGCGGGCGATCCTGCACTCGAGCGATCCGACGAACTGGCTTCTCGATGACTTGCGTGCGCTGATCAGGGAGGGGTCGGACTAGCCAATGGCGGCTTCGCCGTCAGCCAATGATGTAGATGATCGTGAAGAGGCCGATCCAGACGACGTCCACGAAGTGCCAGTAGATCGACGCCGCCTCGACCGCGAGGTGCCGCCGCGCTGAGAACTGGCCCTTGAGCGAACGGATGAAGACGTAGATGTTCATGAGGATGCCGCCGGTGACGTGCGCACCGTGGAAGCCGGTGAGCGTGAAGAACACCGCGGTGAAGATGCTGTTGTCGGGAAGGAAACCGAGCTTCGTGTACTCGTAGAGCTGACCGGAGATGAACCAGATCCCGAGGACGATCGTCGGCGCGAGCCAGCGGATGAGGCCAGTGCGATCGCCGCGCTTGATCGCGTTCACCGCGAACTGCATGGTCACGCTGGATGCGAGCAGGGCCACCGTGTTGATCGCGACGACCGGCACCTGGACGCCGAAGATGTCGGTGGCCGAGTTCCAATGCGGCTTCTCGCATTCGGCCGCGCAGCGCTGGAAGATGGGCTCCCATTCCGGCACGCGAGCGCGCAGGAAGAAATACGTCGTGAAAAGGGCCCCGAAGAACATCCCTTCCGACGATATGAAGATGATGCAGCCCCACATCGCGTGCGAGAAGCGCCCGGGCTGTGATTCGAGGCCTGTGTCATTGAGCGGAAGGCGGTCGCGCGGGCGCTCGCGGCGACCGCGGACGATGGGACGCTCCTCAGTGCGTGAGCTCATCCTTTAGTGGCCGCCGTGACCGGCCGAATCGCCGGCCGCGACATACGCACGAGCGTCATCGATGAGCCACGTGACGATCCCGATCAGCAGGATCGCGACGCCGACGGCGATGAGGACGACGCCGAACAGGATCCCGAACGCCATGATCGTGACTCCGAGACCGATGATCGGCGGTGAGAGGCTCGGTGGCGGGAGATGTGGCTCTGGCTCGGCCGTCGTCGTCGTTTCGTGGTGTCCGGACACGGGCGACAGTCTAGGAGGCCGATTGGCGCGTGTCGAAACGACGCCCTAATCTTTGCGCGATGTTCTCGGTGCGCATGCGCGTGGCCCTCGGCGTCATCACCGCTCTCGTCATCGCTCTCGTCTCATCGACCTACGCGCTCGCCGATGGCCCATGGCCGAACGACCCGCAGGGTCCGCAAGCGAAGTCGATCGCCGAGCTCTACTGGATCATGTTCGTCGCCGCCGTGGTCGTGCTCGCGATCGTGGACGGCGGGCTCATCTACGCGGGGATCAAGTTCCGCGAGCGGCCTGGGCACGTCGCGAAGCAGTTCCACGGACAGAACTTCCTCGAGCTGACCTGGACCGTCATCCCGACGCTCATGGTCGTCAGCTTCTCGGTGCTCTCATGGCAGAAGCTCGACTTCATCAACAACACGCGTAGCAGCGACGTGGGGATGGTGGTCCAGGCCCAGGGCAGCCAGTGGACCTGGACCTTCAGCTATCCCCACGAGGACCGCTTCAAACTCCTGGACAACACCTACCTAAAGACCGGCGAGGAGCTGCACATCCCGGTCGGCATGAAGGTGCGGATCGAGCTGTCGGCGAAGGACGTCATCCATTCGTTCTGGGTCCCCTCGATCGGCGGGAAGAAGGACGCCGTCCCTGGTCGCGCCACCGACCTTTGGATCCAGGCCGACAAGCCGGGTACGTTCAAGGGCCAGTGCTTCGAGTTCTGCGGCGATGGACACGCCGACATGCTCATCACGCTGGTGGCCCATCCGCCCAGCGAGTACGCGGCCTGGGCAACGCAGGCCGTGAAGGACGCCAACGTCTTCCTCGATCCCGCGTCGAAGGTCGGGCGCGAGCTCTTCTTCTCGCTCGCCTGCGTGGGATGCCACACGATCGACAAGACCACCGCCCAAGGGAAGATCGGGCCGAACCTGACGCATGTCATGAGCAAGAAGAGCATCGCCGGCGGTGCACTTTCGCCGGTGAATGAAGAGAACCTGACGAAGTGGGTCTCGAATCCGCCTGCGGTCAAGCCCGGAACGCTCATGCCGAACCTTGGTCTCTCACAGCAGCAGGTCCACGACATCGTCCTGTTCCTGCAGACGCTGAAATAGCTTTACTGGACCATTAGCGCCGCCCGCATCCCCAGCTGATAGTGGCCTGGGACGTTGCAGATCACCACGTACTTCCCGGCCGCGAGGTCCGCGCTCACGACGGACACCTTGCCGACCGGCAGGCTCTTCACCTGCTTGATCAGACCGTCTTCCTTCGCCTTCGCATCCGCGGTCGTCGCTAGCTTGTCGAACGGCAGATCGGTCCTGATGAGCTCGAAGGAGTGCTCCATCCCGCCCTCGTTCTTGATCCCGAACTTCACCGTGCCGGCCTTTACCGTCGGGACGCTGAGGATCACCTTGTAGTCCTGCATGTGGACCGCGACGTCGACGTCGGTCGGGATGGTCTCCGCCGCCGCAGAGCACGCCGCGACGGTCACGGCGACGCCGAAGAGCAGCGCGAGGGAGAGGCGGATCACGAATGCAGCGTACCGCGCTCGCGGCGACGCTGCGTTTCCTCCTCGTGCGCGAGCCAGCGGAAGAACGCGAGCGAGACGCCGAGCAGGAACACCGCGTCACCGACCACCCACATGAGCGCACCGCCGATCCGCTGATCGGTCAGGGCGTCGATGCCATATCGGACGGTGCGTTCGGCGTAGTGCGGATACAACGGCCGGGTCGAGAACGACAGGATGCCGCCGAGCAGCGTGTTCTGGGCGGCGCCGGCGAGCAGCAGATAGATGATCCGCGCCGCGTACGGCAGCGTTCCGCGGAAGGGCATGGGGTCGATGACCACGCTCCAGAAGAGCATCGCAGCGCCGAAGAAGTGCGCGTGCTCGAGGACGTGGATCCGCGCGTCCTCCACCGCGCCGTCGTACAGCGCCGGCCAGTGCCACAGGTAGACGCCACCGACGAAGAGCACGACCGCGACGAGCGGATGGCGGAGGAAATGGACGATGCCGCGAACGGAGCCGCTCCGCGCGAGCGGCCGCACGACGCGGGCGCGGATGCCATCAGGCAGGCCAAGCAGCAGCGGACGCACTGGCTCGCCGATGAAGAGGAGCGGCGGCGCGATCGTCGTGAGGAGAACGTGCTGGAGCATGTGGACGCTGAACAGGTCGGCGGCGATGACCTCGAGCGCCGGCGCCAGCGCGAGCAGCAGCGTCAGGGTGCCGAGAAAGAAGACTCCCGTGCGCCACACCGACCACCGCCGGCGCTTCATCCGGCGCACGCCGCGCGCATACGCCACCGCCGCTAGGACGGCGGCGACGACGGCTAGAGCCGTAGTGAGCTGTCCACCATGATCACGACGAATAGCAGCGCGAGATACAGGAGTGAGTACACGTACAGGCCGCGCGCGACGGCGCGGCGCCGTGCCGCGGCCACGCGCAGCAGTCGCACGGCCCAGCCGACGAACACAAGACCGAGACCGACCGCGACGACGAGATAGAGCGGTCCCAGGCCACCACCCAGGAACAGGAGGAGCGACAGCGGCACGAGCGAGAGCGCGTACGTCAAGATGCCCCACGTCGTGGCCTCTTCGCCGCGCACGACCGGCAGCATCGGGATGCCGGCGCGCTTGTAGTCATCGCTGATGAGCAGCGCGAGCGCCCAGAAGTGGGCGGGGGTCCAGAAGAAGATGATCGCGAACAGGAGCCACGCCTCGAGGTCGAGCGAGCCCGTGACCGCCGCCCATCCCACGAGCGGCGGGATCGCGCCGGCAGCGCCACCGATGACGATGTTCTGCACCGTCGAGCGTTTGAGCCACAGCGTGTAGACGAGGATGTAGAAGAGCGTGCCACAGGTGGCGAGCGCTGCGGCGAGGACATTCGCGAACAGCGCGAGCACGGCGAACGCGATGACGTTGAGAACGATCCCAAGGCCGACGGCCAACTCGTCCGGGACACGATGCGACGGCAAAGGCCTGCGGCGGGTGCGGCGCATCAGCTCATCGATGTCGCGGTCGAAGTAATGATTCAGCGCGGACGCGCCACCGCTCGCGGCCGCACCGCCCACGATCGTCGCCGCGATCAGCGAGAACGGAGGCACGCCGCGCGCCGCGAGGAACATCGCGCCGATCGCCGTGAGCAGCAGCAGCGACATGATCGCGGGCTTCGTGAGCGCGACCATGTCCGACACGAGCTCGCGCGACGGCATCGTGGGACGCCAGGCGATCACGGTCAGCGCGACGGTGAGACACCACACCAGCGACGCCAGTGCGGGGTGGGCACCAAGAGCCCACGGGGAAAAACCGCTGAGCGGATTCGCCGCGCCGACGGCGACCTGTGCGACGAACGCGACCGCGGTCATGACCGCGAATGATCCGAGCCCCGGCGCTTCGCGCCGGTGACGCCACGCCTGCCAGCACGCCGCGAGCAGCACCACACCGACGACCCCCGCGACCCAGCGGTGCGCCATGTGGATCGCGGGTGCGCCGAAGGCCGGGAACGCGCCGTCGTCGCACAGGGGCCACGTCGTGCACGCGGTGCTCGCGTCGGCGCCGCGCACGTACGCGCCGGTGAGCATCAGGACGAACGTGCCGACCGCCGCTGCGAGCAGGACCGCCGTCCACGGCGCGCCTCGAGTGCGCGTCGCAAGCTCCGGCCAGCGGACCTCGACGGCGAGGACAGTGAGGACCGCGAGCAGGATCTCGGCGTTCGCGAGATGCGCTGTCACCCACGTGTTCGGGAGCTCGAGGAGGACGACGATCCCGCCGAGGACCGCTTGCAGGACGTAGAGAACGCCCGCCGCGATCACGAGCGCGAACACGCGTGAACGCCGGCGGAACCTCGCGACCGTGATGAGGCCGAGCGCCGCGAGGCTCAGGCCACCGGCGATCGCGATGAAGCGATGGAACCATTCGATGCGCGTGGCCGTGTCGAGGCCTGGCAGGAACTGTCCATGGCACAGCGGCCAATCCGGGCAGCCGAGTCCGGACCCGCTGACGCGCACGACGCCGCCCCAGACGACGACGAGGAACGACAGGGCGAGCGTCACATACACGAGGGCGCGGTAGCGCGGGCCGAAGCTCATGCGGACTCTCTCGACGTGCTCCCTAGTGGGGCACGTCTTCCTTCAACGGACGTGCGCTATGCACGACCGGAATGCGCGCGAAGTTGTACACAGGCGGCGGCGAGCTCGTTGCCCATTCGAGGGTGTCGCCCTCCCACGGGTCGTCGTCCGCGATCTTGCCGCCCTTCATCACGATGCTGCTCACGAAGTTGAAGATGAAGACCAGGATCGACAGCGCGATGAGGTAGACGCCGATCGTCGCGACGAGGTTCAGGAAACCCCACTCGGGGGACTGGACGTAGTGATACGTGCGGCGGGGCATGCCCTCGATGCCGAGCTGGTGCATGGGGTAGAACGCGAGGTTGAAGCCGAGGAAGAAGATCAGGAACTGGATCGTCCCGAGGCGCTCGCTCATCATCCGCCCGGTGATCTTCGGGATCCAGTAGAACGCGGCGGCGAAGAACGAGAAGAGCGCGCCGCCGACGAGCACGTAGTGGATGTGCGCGACGACGTAGTAGGTGTCCGACAGCTGGATGTCGACCGGCACAGATCCGAGGAAGACGCCCGAGATGCCGCCGATAGTGAACACGGCGAGGAAGCCGAGCGCGAAAAGCATCGGTGTCTTGAAACGCAGCGACCCGCCCCAGATCGTGCCGAGCCACGAGAACACCTTCACGCCGGTCGGCACCGCGATGAGCATCGTCGACGACATGAAGAAGATCTGCAGCGCCGGGTCGATGCCGGCGACGAACATGTGATGGACGAACACGCCGAACGACAGGAAGCCGATCGCAACCGACGCGTACGCGATCATCTTGTAGCCGAAGATCGGCTTCCGCGAGAACACCGGGAGGACCTCGCTGATCACTCCGAAGCCGGGGAGGATCATGATGTAGACCTCCGGGTGCCCGAAGAACCAGAACAGGTACTGCCACAGGAGCGGATCGGCGCCCTCACCAACGCCGAAGAAGTTCGTCCCCGCGATGCGATCGAAGAGCAGCAGCACGCCCGCGACGGTGAGGAACGGCATCGCCAGCACCAGGAGGAAGCTCGTCACGAGGACGCTCCACGCGAAGAGCGTGATGCGATGGAACGTCATGCCCGGCGCGCGGAGCGAGAAGATCGTCACGATCATGTTGAGCGCGCCGAAGATCGACGAGAACCCGAGGACGGTGAGGCCGATGATCCACAGGTCCTGGCCGAAGCCCGGCGAGAACGGCTTCGTCGACAGTGGAACGTACGACGTCCAGCCCGATGCGGGCGGACCGACGATGAAGCTCGAGTAGAGGATCACACCGCCGGAGAGCAGGAGCCAGTAGGACAGCGCGTTGAGGCGCGGGAACGCCATGTCGCGCGCGCCGAGCTGCAAGGGGATGATGAAGTTCGCGAAACCCGTCCAGACCGGCACGACGAACAGGAAGACCATGGTCGTCCCGTGCATCGTGAACGCGGCGTTGTACTGCTGCGCAGTGAGCACGGTGCCGTCGGGGGTCGCGAGCTGCGTGCGCATCGCGAGCGCGAGCAGACCCCCTGACAGGAAGAAGAAGAACGTCGTGAAGAGGTAGAGCACCCCGATCTTCTTGTGGTCGACGGTGGTGATCCACTCGAGGATGCCCGTGTAACGGGGTCGCGCGACCGGAAAGGTCTGTTCTGCGGTGGCCATGCGGGTCCATTCCATCGCCCTGCGGTGGGAGTGTCAAATACGCGAACAGATGTGCCGTCGGGCGTCCGAGCCCCCTAGACTTCCGCCGTGCCGCCACCCGTCCAATATGCGAAGAGCGGCGAGCTCTTCATCGCTTATCAGGTCACTGGCGACGGCCCGGTCGACCTGATCTGGGCGCCTGGCGCGACGTCGCACCTCGAGCTCGCGTGGGAGAACCCCTACATCGGGCGATTCATCGAGCGGCTATCGAGCTTCTGCCGGCTCATCCGCTTTGACAAGCGCGGCACGGGACTATCAGACCGTCCGGCGACGGCGGCCACGCTCGAGCAGCGCACCGATGACATCCGCGCGATCCTTGACAGCGCCGGCAGCGAGAGCGCGCATCTCTTCGGCGTGTCAGAAGGCGGCTCGATGGCGATGCTCTTCGCGGCCACCCATCCGCGCCGCACCCGCTCGATGACCCTGTGGGGCGCGCTGCCGCGGTGGACGCGGGCGCCGGACTATCCATGGGGACCGACGCCCGAAGAGAGGGAGAGGGCGATCGAGGAGTCGCAGGCGAGGGGACCGCAGCCCTTCGTGCTCGATGATCCGTTGAAGCGGTGGTTCGGGAAGGTCCACGAAGATCCCGCCTTCGTGGCCGCGTTCGCGAGGAGCCGCGAGTCGAGCGCCTCGCCCGCGATGCGCATTGCGCTGAGCCGCATGAACGCCCGGATCGACGTGCGCGCGGTCCTCCCGGCGATCCAGGCGCCGACTCTGGTCATGAACCGCACGGACGATCCGGACGCGTGGGTCGATGCTGCTCGATACGCCGCGACGCTCATACCGGGCGCGCGTTTCCGCGAGTTCCCCGGCTACGGTCACCTCTTCTGGGACATCTGGGAAGACGTCGCCGCCGAGCTCGAGCGCTTCATAACCGGTGCCCAGGTCGCAACGGCGAGCGACCGCGTCCTCGCGACCATCCTGTTCATCGACATCGTCGGTTCGACCGAGCGCGTCGCCGCGGTCGGTGACGCCGTGTGGCGAAACTTGCTCGAGCGCTACTACGCGCTCGCGCGCCGGGAGCTCGTCGCGTTCGCGGGCGTCGAAGTGGACACGGCCGGCGACGGTCTGCTAGCGCGCTTCGACGGACCGGCCCGCGCCATCCGGTGCGCGCGCGCTATCCAGCGCGCCGCCGGCGAGCTGGGCCTCGAGCTACGGGCGGGCGTTCACACCGGTGAGGTCGAGCTCGCCGGAACCGCGATCCGCGGCATCGCGGTCCACACCGCATCACGTATCGCGTCGCTCGCCGGACCGGGCGAGGTCTATACGTCGAGCACGGTGCGCGACCTCGTCGCCGGCTCGGGCATCAACTTCACGGATCGCGGCGTACACACACTCAAGGGGATCCCGGAGCCTCGGCAGGTGCTCACGGTCGCGTAGATGCGCGCGTCAGCGCGTGCGGATGAGCAGCTGGCGCACAGCGGCGTTGGCCTGGCCGCGCGCGGCCCCTGTCACAGATGGCGAAGCCGCGTGAGCGTCACTTGTCGATGGATACGGTACGCAGGCGCAGCGAGTTCGACACGACGGTCACGAAGGAGACCGCCACCGCCGCGGCGGCCAGCACAGGCGAGAGCGACCAGCCGGTGAACGGGTACAGCGCGCCGGCCGCGAGCGGGATGAGCGCGACGTTGTAGAAGAAGGCCCAGAACAGGTTCTGGCGGATCGTCGAAACCGTGCGCCGCGCGAGGCGGAGCGAGCGCGGCACGCCGCGCGGATCGCCGCTCACGAGGACGATCTCCGTGGTCGCGATCGCGACATCCGTGCCGCACCCGATCGCGATACCGAGATCAGCACGCGCCAGCGCGGGCGCGTCGCTGACGCCGTCGCCGACCATCGCGACGCGGTGCCCCTGCTCCTGAAGATCCGCGACGATCTTCGCCCGCTGCTCCGGCCATACCTCGGCGCGAACGTCATCGATGCCAAGCTTCTTCGCGATCGCTTCCGCCGTGCGCGGCGTGTCGCCGGAGATGAGCAGCGTGCGCGCGCCGAGCGCCTGGATCTCTTTGATCGCGTCGGCCGCCCCAGCCCTCGGAACGTCCGCGGCGGCGAGGACCGCGCCGGGCTGTCCGTCGATCGTCGCGACGAGGGTCGTCCTCCCTTCGGCCTGGTGGTGCGCGAGCATCCCGTCCCCGAGACCCGCGAACCCGTGCGCGCGAGCGAGCGCGGCGTTGCCGACCCAGATGTCATGTCCGTCCACCACGGCATGGACGCCGCTGCCCGCGATCGCCTCGAAGGTCTCGGGCTCGCGTAGCTCGAGTCCTTTTGCGCGCGCGTGCTCGACGAGGGCGGCGGCGAGCGGATGCTCCGACTGGACCTCCGCGCTCGCGATGAGCCGCAGCGTTTCCTCCTCGCCGATGTCCGCGCAGGTCACCCAGTCCACGACCTCGGGCCGCCCGACGGTGAGCGTGCCGGTCTTGTCAAAGGCGACGACGTCGATCTTCTCCGCCATCCCGAGAGCCTGCGCGCTCTTGATGAGGATGCCGCGCGTCACGCCACGGCCGGTGCCCACCATGATCGCGGTCGGCGTCGCGAGCCCGAGCGCGCAGGGACAGGCGATGATGAGGACCGCGATGAACGCGGTGACCGCATAGGCGAAGTGCGGCTCGGGACCGTAGACCCACCACGCGAACGCCGCGGCGGTCGCCACCCCGAGCACGACCGGGACGAACACCAACGCGACGCGGTCGACGAGACGCTGGATCGGCGCCTCCGAACCCTGCGCCTCCTCCACCAGCCGCACGATCTGCGCGAGGGCCGTGTCGGCGCCGACACGCGTCGCGCGGAAGCGCAGCGTGCCCCTCGTGTTCATCGTCCCGCCAGCCACATCGTCACCCGCGCCCTTCTCCACCGGCATCGACTCGCCCGTGAGCATCGCTTCGTCGACAGCAGAGTCGCCGGCGATGACGAGGCCATCGGTCGCGATCGTTTCGCCGGGCCGAACGATGACGACGTCGCCGACCTGGAGCTCATCGATCGGCACGTCCTCTTCAAGTCCGCCCGGACGTCGCACGCGGGCCGGCTTCGCGCCGAGCGCGAGCGGGCCACGGATCGCATCCGAGGCGTGAGCGCGAGCGCGCGCTTCCAGGTAGCGACCGGCGAGTACGAGAGTGACGATCGCGGACGCGGTCCCGTAATAGAGGTATTGATCCGGCTCGAGCGCCGCGCCCAGGAAGATCTGCGGTAGGAACGTCGCGACGACCGAGATCCCGTACGCGGCGGTCGTCCCGACGACGATGAGCGTGTTCATGTTCACTTGCCGATGCCGGGCCGCGCCCCACGCGTTCGCATAGAAGGGCGCGGCTGCCCAGAGCTGCACCGGCGTCGCGAGCGCGAACATCAGGTACGCGCGCCACGGCTCGGGCTGGATCCCGCCGATCACGAGATCGGCCATCCAGACGATCATCACGAGCGAGCCAAGGACGGCCGCGATGATGAGACGGCGTCGTAGCGATACGACCTGCGCGCGCCGCGCCCCGCGCTCGCGGTCTTCGACGACGGCGCGGTCCTTCCGATCACCGCTGAGTGCGAGCGCGCCGTAACCCGCGCGCTGGACCGCGCGCACCAGCGCGGGAAGATCCGCACGCGTCGGGTCGAGCTGCACGCTCGCGTGCTCGGTCGCGAGATGGACGTCAGCGCTCTTCACACCGCTCACGCCGCGCAGCGCCGACTCGACGTTGGCGACGCACGACGCGCAGGTCATCCCGGTGATCGCCAGGTCGCGGCGGTCGAGGGTCGCCACCCCCTCCCCAGGGGGATGGGTAGTGGTTGTCACCTTACAAGTTTAAGGAGGTGCTGACCCCGTGGGGCCATCTAGAGCAACGCGCCGCAGCGCGGACACCGTCCGGCCCGCTCGGACGCGCCGGCGCCGCAGGAGCGGCACAGGAGCATCCCTGTGGCGTCCGTGGGTCGTGCGGCGGCTTTCCTGCTCGAAGGCGGCGTCGAAGCGCCCGCGTGCCCTGAAGTCCTCGCGGCTGCGGCCAGCGCCGGCCAGGGTCCCAAGGACGGCGACGCCGACCACCAGCAGCCCGAACCAGATGACGTCCGTCAGCGGTCTCCGGCGCTCGCCCGGAGCGACCGTGCGATGGCGCGGATCAGCTCCACGTCGTTCAGCCCGGTGTCCACATCCCGCGCGTACGGGCGCAGGCGATCCGCGAGCTGTTTTGCGACGCGCGCGCGGTGGTCAGGGGCGAGCTTCGCTTCGCGCGCAACGAACTCGCGCACCAGGCGCTGCGCCTCACCAGGGAGCCCACGGACCTCGACCTGCGCGCCGGCGCCGAGCGGCGTCACCGTCCGAAGCGAGAAGTAGTCGAGCCGCGGTCGCGGCGCGCGCACCACGAACGTGCCCGCGGCGAGATCACCGAGACGCTGCGAGCGCGGCGACACCACGATCGCCAGCAGCCCGAAGCCATAGAAACCTGGAAGGAAATCGACGACGCGGATGAGGTTGCGGACCAGCACGGCGATGAAGCCCGCGGGCGCGCCGTCGTCGGCGATGACGCGAAGCCCGAACATGCGCTTCCCGATCGTCTGTCCGTTGCCGAGCCACTCGAGAAGGATGAAGTAGCTCCACGCGATCGCGAACGTGAGGAGCAGCGCGATCCCGAAGTACGGCCCCGCCGACTGGAAGCCGACGGCGCCAGCGAACAGGCTGAACATGAAGAACGCGCCGATGAAGATGAGCGTGGCGAGGACGAAGTCGACCAGGGCGGCGAACCCGCGGTTCCCACCACCGGCCAGGTCATAGCGGAGGACGACGTGATCGGCGGTCTCGACTTCGAGCCGCCCGAGCGAGACGGCCATCGGGGCATGTTACGTTCGCGGCCTGGGCGCGAACGCCGCCGCGGTCGCGTAACACACGACCGCGACGAGACCGAGCGCGGTGAACATACCCAGCTCACGGGGGCGGGGTTCGCAACGATCGCGACGAGGCGCGGGAAGATCGTGCCGAGCGGGATGCCGACCGCGAGCGCGGCGAGCGCCGCGATCGCGACGCGGATCTCGAGCGGCGCGGCGAGCGTCGCCCGCGAAGCCGAGGAGCGCGCCGCTCACGACGAGGAACGTCAGGTGGTAGTGGAGCATCGCGCTGAAGAGGCGCGTCTGGACGAACTGGAAGAGCAGTGCGGCGAACGACAGAAGAAAGATCGCGACGAATAGCGAGACCGGAGTGCCACGGAGAGGACGCGGAGCCACATGGTACGTTCGCCCCGTGACGATCGACCGCTTCATCGAAGACCGCCGCGCACGGTGGGCGCGGCTCGGGCAGCTCGTCAGCGCGGCCCGCGGGCGCGTCGCTCGCCTCAGTGCCGACGACGTCGTCGAGCTCGGGCGCCTTTATCGCGTCACCACCAGCGACCTCGCGATCGCGCGCCGCGACTTCGGGCGCGACGTCGCCACCGAGCGGCTCAACGTCCTTGTCGCGGCGGCGCACGCGCTCGTTTACAGCGAGGCACCGACGAGTGGCCGGCGGCTCCGGCGTTTCGTCCTCCAGGAGCTGCCCGCGACGGTCCGGGCGAATCTCCCGTGGACCGGCGCGGCGTTCGCGATCTTCATGGTCTTCGCGGTCGTCCTGTACATCGTCGGATTGCTCCTGCCGGACGTCGCGGCGAACGCGCTGTCCGAAGAGACGCGACAACAGCTCGCGCAGCGGCAGCTCTGGACCGACATCCCCGAGGGCTTCCGGCCGATCGCAGGCCCGCTGATCATCGTCAACAACGTTCGCGTCGCGATCGTGCTCTTCGCCGGTGGACTCACGGCGGGCGCACTGACGATCTACGGCCTCGCGCAGAACGGCGCGATGCTCGGCACGATCTTCGCCGTCGTGCAGGGCTACGGTCTTGCCGGGGGTCTGCTCGCTTTCATCGCGGGTCACGGCGTGCTCGAGCTGTCGGCGATCTTTCTTTCCGGCGGCGCGGGACTCCGTCTCGCATGGGCGATCCTGCGACCCGGCGAGCGGTCGCGCCGTGACGCGCTGCGGCTCGGAAGCGCGCAGGCGTCGCGCGTGATGCTGCTCGTCATCCCCGTGCTCGGCGTCGCCGGTCTCATCGAGGGTTTCCTTTCACCGAGCGGCGCGAGCGAAGCGGTGAAGGCTGGCGTGGGTGTCGTGACCGGAGCGATGTTGTGGGGGTACATCGTCCTGACGGGCAGGAGCAGAGTGTCGGCGTGATCAGCCCAGTCGCCACCCCGCTCAAGTCGCCACCGCCTTCCGTCATCGACGAGCGTGGGACACCGAGGTTCGGCACATACCGGGGGCCGCTCGGACTCATTGACCTCAGCGGATTGCGGGATGAGTGGCGCCGGGGCGCGCTGTATCGGTACACGCATCGGAAGAAATGGCTCTGGTTCATGATCTCGACTCCGCAGATCGCCGTGGCCTCCGCCATCGTTGACGCGTCGTACGCGGCGAACGGCTTCCTGATCGTGGCCGACATCGAGACGCGGACGTTGCTCTGCGATCGGGGAGCGCTCGGTGTCCCCTGGATCTCGGTACGCGTGGCAGACCGGCCCAACGAGGGCGCCGATGCGCGCTTCACGTGGCCGGGACTGAACATCAGAGCATCGCGGCCACGGGGATCGGAGATCTACGTGATCCGAGCGCGCGTCGGTCAGCTCTCGATCGACGCCGAGCTGGACGCCGGAGCGGCTCCGACGCCAATTTCGTTGGTAGCTCCGGTGGCCGGCGGGACGGTCAATGTCACGCAGAAGTCGGCGCTCATGCCGGCGCGAGGAACCGTTCGCGTCGGCGACCGGACGTATCCGCTCGACGGCGGTTTCGGAGGATTGGACTACACGAACGGTCTTCTCGCGAGACACACCAGGTGGCGCTGGGCATTCGCCTCGGGACGGGACTCGGGTGGCGGCGTGGCCTTCAACTTCGTCAGCGGCATCAACGACACCGAGGCTGCGTCCGAGAACGTGATCTGGGTCGACGGCGCGGCGGTCCCGGTGGCTCGGGTCAAGTTCGAGTTCGACCCTGTGGCGAGGAGCGCACCATGGCGCATCTCCAGCGACGACGGATCCGTCGATCTCGTGTTCGAGCCGATCGGCGAGCACCGCGAGGATCGGGACCTTGGCCTCGTGCGCAGCCATTTCGTCCAGGTGGTGGGGACGTTCAGCGGCACGATCAACGCACTTGGACGACCCCGGCGGGTGAACATGCTGGCGGGCGTGACCGAGGACCAGGACGTGACGTGGTAGCGGTATGACCAACAGAGTTCTCCTCAGGGCGGTGCGAGTCTCCGCCGCGGAACTGCGAGCCGCGACCGCGGCCCTCGCGCCCGCGGATCGCGCCGAGATGGCAGTGCCGTCGTACGCGCATCCGAATCCGCTGATCCGCTGGCTGTTCTGGCAGCGCCTCGACACCGCCATTCGGTTCGCCGATCTACAGCGGGTGCGGCGGTCCTCGACTTCGGCACCGGCTCGGGGATCCTGCTGCCGACCCTCGCCGCGGTGGCGAAGCGGATCGTCGCGACGGACATCGAGCTCGCGCCCAGCCGAGCGACGGCGGCTGCGCGCGCGATCGACGTCGAGTTCGTCAGCGTGCCGGACTTCCCGAAGTGGACCGCCGCGAATCAGGCGACCCTCGATTGCATCTTCGCGCTGGATGTGCTCGAGCACGTCGAGACCGACGAGCTCGAAGACCTCAGCGGCGAGTTCCGTTCACTGCTGCGCCCCGGCGGCCGGCTCATCGTGAGCGGACCGACCGAGACGGTGCTCTACAAGCTCGGCCGCGCGCTCGCCGGCTTCAAGAACGAGTACCACCACCGCAACATCTTCGACATCGATCGCGTGCTGGTCACGGAGTGGCGCATCGCGGCGCGCACGTACCTCCCACGGTTCCCGCTACCGCGCGCGTTCGTCCTGACTCACTACGAGTGATGCGTTGACGGCCGCGACTTAGCGGCGCGTTCGCGGACTGTTCTGGATATCGAGCACCAGGGCCTGCAGCAGCAGCTGAAATCCGAGGATGAGTGGTACCACCGCAACGATGACAGTGCCCGTCGGCGTGGCGATGCCCTGCTGCAGATGGCTCCACCACTGGTACGCGCCGAAGAGGACGCCCCAAACGAGAAGCGGTAGTCCGGTGAGCAGGAACAACGCGATCGGAGAGAAGTCGCGCAGCATGTATTTCGCCCAGACGCGATAGAACGTGCGTCGGAGCAGCAGGAACGCGAACGGGAACAGCACTCGCCGGACGCGAAGGTACGAGCGTTCGTCGCCGTACCGCGCGGGGATCGGAACGTCCGTCACCGGGACGTCAAGGATGTTGAGGCAGACCAGCATGTCGTTCTCGAAGAAATAGCCGTCGCTGATGCGGTCCGGATCGAGCCGGTCCCACACAGCGCGCCGGATCACGAGGTAGCCGTTCTGGGGGTCGACGACGTACCAGTAGCCGGACGCGAGCTTGGTGAGGAAGGTGAGGACGAAGTTCCCGAGGAAGCGCAGGCGCGGCATCCTGGAGAGCGCTTTCTGATCGAACAGCCGGTTCCCCTTCGCGTAGCCGGAGCGCGGATCGTCGACGAGCGCGTCGAGGAGCTTCGCGAGATCGGCAAGATCCATCTGACCGTCCCCGTCGACCTTGACCAGCAGGTCCGCGCCGGCCTCGGCCCCGCGCGTGAGACCAGTGCGCATCGCAGCTCCCACGCCGCGATTACGGTCGTGACGGAGCACCTCGAGCCTCTTGTCTTTCACGGCCTCGAGCGACTTCAGCGTGTCATCGCGGCTGCCGTCCTCGACGGCGACCACCTGATCGACGTAGTCCGGCATCGCGGAAAGCACGCCCGCGATATGCGGCGCGACGTTGTAGCACGGGATCACGACGCAGACGCGCTGTCCTCGGTACA